>JBDTTU010000010.1:0-66470 GCA_039930465.1 Burkholderiales bacterium | reverse complement strand
CAAAAGCTCGACAAGCTCGGCATGCGCGGCAGCCACACCGGCGAGCTGGTGTTCAGCAATGTCGAAGTGCCGGCCGAAAACGTGCTGGGAACGCTCAACGGTGGCGCCAGGGTGTTGATGAGCGGGCTCGACTACGAACGCGCCGTGCTCACCGGCGGGCCGCTCGGCATCATGCAATCGGTGATGGACAACGTGGTGCCCTACATCCACGACCGCAAGCAGTTCGGCCAGAGCATCGGCGAGTTCCAGCTGATCCAGGGCAAGGTGGCCGACATGTACACCGTGCTGCAGGCCGGCCGCTCGTTCGCGTACACGGTGGCGAAGAACCTCGACCTGCTCGCGAAACAGAACGAAGGGGAGCACGTGCGCCAGGTGCGCAAGGACTGCGCCAGCGTGATCCTGTGGTGCGCCGAAAAGGCCACCTGGATGGCGGGCGAGGGCGTTCAGATCTTCGGTGGCAACGGCTACATCAACGAGTACCCGCTCGGCCGGCTGTGGCGTGATGCCAAGCTGTACGAAATCGGCGCCGGTACCAGCGAGATCCGGCGCATGCTGATCGGGCGCGAGTTGTTTTCCGAGACGATGTGAGCGGCCGGGGCCGCGCGACTTAGCGCGCCTGCGCGGCAGCCTTCCACTGCGCAAATTCTTCGGGCGTTTCCAGCGTGATGCGGCCCCAGGCGCCGCCGCGAAAGTCGTTGATCGTGATCTCGGCCGCCTTCTGCAGGTTGATGCGCCCGCCGCTCATCAGCGCGCCGCGCCGGCGGCCGATGTCGGCCAGCAGCGTATCGGCGCTGGCGCCCGCGATATCGCCCAGCGTGTAGCGCGCCTGAAGCCGGTCGGCGTAACGCTCGCGCACCCGCGCCAGCAGTTCGAGCGCCACCTCTTCTTCGTCGTAGGCGTTGCGGCCGATGCCACCGCTGGCGGCCAGGTGGTAGCCGCTCTCTTCGATGGCGATGCGCGGCCACAGCATGCCGGGGGTGTCGAACAGGTGAAAGTCGCTGGCGAGCATGATCTTCTGCTCGGTCTTGGTGATGCCAGGCTCGTCGCCGGTCTTGGCCGCGCGCTCGCCGGCCAGGGTGTTGATCAGCGTTGACTTGCCCACGTTCGGAATGCCGCAGATCAACACCCGCACCGGCTTGACCATGCCGCCACGCAGCGGTGCCAGCTCGCGGCAGGCATTGATCAGCAGGCGCGCCGGCGCGCTGCTGCTCGCATCGAGCGCCAGCGCGCGGGTGCCGGGCCGGGCCTGGTAGTGCGCCAGCCACTGCGCGGTGAGTTCGGGGTCGGCCAGGTCCTGCTTGTTCAGCAGCTTCAGCGCGGGCTTAGCCGCAGTCAGGTCGGCGAGCAGCGGGTTCGCACTGGAGCCGGGCAGGCGCGCGTCGAGCAGCTCGATCACGACGTCGATGTCTGGCAGCCGCTCGACGATGGCCTTTTTCGTCGAGTGCATGTGGCCCGGAAACCAGTGGATGGGCATGGGCGTGCGGCCTCAGGGCAGGTCGGGAAGATCGAGTTCGGGGTAGCAGCGGAAGATGCCTTGCTCGTTGAACGGCAGGCGCCGCTCGCTGTGCAGATAAGCCGCCACCTTCGGCAACGCGCCGATGCGTTCGTGCAACTGCAAGACCGTGGGTGTGCGCGCCAGCGCCTTTTTTGCGGCCTTTGGGAAGGCGTAGCTCAGACCTTCGACCAGCTGGAACAGCGACAGGTCGGCGTAACTCAGCCTGCCACCGACCAGATGTCGCGGGCCCGCGGTGTTGTTCACCAGGATGCGCTCGAACCACTGCAGGTACTTGGGCATGCGGGCTCGGCAGAACTCGCTGGCGCGGCGCAACGACTCCGGCTTCTGTTCTTCGTAGTACAGGTCATGCCCGACCGGGTGATGGGTGTCGTGGGCTTCGTTCACCATGTCGGCGATCGTCAGCTGGATCTGCTGCGTCCAGACCCGCGCCTGCTCGCTGCGCGCCACCAGCTTCAGCGTCGGCGCGAGGTAGTGAAGGATGGCGGCGGTCTGGCCGACGATCAAAACGCCGTCTTTCAGGAACGGTGGCGCAAACGGCGGGTGCACCGGCGCCGGGTCGTTCAGGACGTGCAGCATGGCCGGCAGTCCCCGGTCGCCGCTCTCTGCACCGCGCGCCACGTCGATGTAAGGCGCACCGGCCGCTTCGAGCGCGAGCCGCACGAATTCGCCGCGACCCTGGATGCTCGGCCAGTAGTGGAGTTCATATGCCATCGAAGGAATGTAGCCTGCGGCCCGCCGCGCGCAGCCCGCGCATGAACGGCACTGAAAGAAAGTTCACCCCGTTCGCTGCGCTGCGCCGTTCAACCGGATGTCGAAACCCACCTCCGGAGCCCCACATGCCCAAACGTCGCCACTTCATCACCCTGGCCGTCGCCGCCGTTGCCGCAGCCACCGCGGTGCTCGCCACCACGCCCGCCTTCGCCATCGGCAGCCTGGTCGACGTCGACATCGTCGACCGCAGCCAGAACGAGCTGCTGCCCGTTTACCAGCAGCGTGGCACGGCCTGGGTTGCCGGGCGACCGGGCAGCCGCTACGCCGTGCGCCTGAGCAACCGCAGCGCGGCGCGGGTGATGGTGGTGCTCTCGGTCGACGGCATCAACGCCGTCACGGGTGAAACGGCCGGGCTCGGCCAGGTCGGCTATGTGCTCATGCCGGGGCAGTCGACCGAGATCACCGGCTGGCGCAAGAGCCTGACCGAAGCGGCAGCCTTTTACTTCACCGCCTTGCCCGATTCGTATGCCGCGCGCACCGACCGGCCCGACAACGTGGGCGTGATCGGCGTGGCGGTGTTCCGCGAGCGCCAACGTGAGCCCGAAGTGTCGCGGCGCCCGTACGACAGCGCCCAGCCTGGCCTGGCGCAGAACGCCGACCGCGCACGCGGTGCGGCCGAGGCGTCGGCGCCGCCATCGCCTTCGCAGTCACCCGCTGCCAAGGCCGCCGGCAGCTTGCGTGAAGAGCGCCTGGGCACCGGCCACGGCGAGCGCGAATACATGCCGACCTCGCACACCAGCTTCGAGCGCGCGAGCGAGCGGCCGAACGAAATCGTGCGGCTGCGCTATGACAGCCGCGAGCGCCTGCTCGCCAGCGGCGTGATCAGGTCGCGCCGCGCGCCCTGGGTGCCCGAGCCGTTCCCGGGTTTCGTGCCCGACCCGAAGGGTTGAGGGCAGGGCCGCGCGGGCATAGGAGAATGGCGGCCCGCGAGCGCCCTGGAAACCGACCTCATGACCGAAGCGAACAACGCCGCCCCGATGCCCGACCGCTTGTCGGTCGACCCCCGCAGCCCGCACCACATTGCGGCCGTGTTCGAGCGCGAGATCGGCATCCGCCTGAACGAGAAGGAACGCTTCGACGTGGAGGAATACTGCATCAGCGAAGGCTGGGTGAAGGTGCCCGCCGGCAAGGCGCTCGACCGCAAGGGCAAGCCGATGATGATCAAGCTCAAGGGCAAGGTCGAAGCGTTCTACCGGTAAGGCCGGCCAGGGTGCCCCGGCGGGGCGGGTTCTGCCAGAATCGCGTCGCCTTCGCTTCCGAGAGACGCATCATGCATTCCACCGCCACCCGGGCTCTGGCTTCGTTGTTGTTCTGCGTGAGCTTCTGCATGGCGCTGGCCGGCCCGGCGTTCGCACAAGCCGACGCCCCGCGCAGCAAAGACCACCCGCTGCTCACGCGCTACCCGGGCTCGCACATCGTCGAGTACGCGAAGAACTTCAACGCGGTCGACTTCGCCGTGGCCCGCGGGGCCGACGGCAACCCGAGCCGCCAGCGTGTGGAAGGCGACACGACGAACATCGTCTACTTCCACAACAACGCCGACAAGCAGCCGAGCGCGCTACAACTCATCCGCAACTACCAGAACGCGGTCAAGTCGATCGGCGGTGAGGTGGTCTACGAGCGGCTGCCGCGCGACAACGACGGCGGCGAGACCACCTTGCGTGTGACGACCGGTGGCAAGGATGTGTGGGTGCTGGTGGAGCCCGGCATCTTCAGCGCACCAACGCAGAGCTACCGGGTGGCGGTGGTCGAGGTGGCGGCCATGCAGCAGGTGGTCAGCGCCAACAAGATGCTCGACGAGATCAACAAGAACGGCTTCATCGCGCTCTACGTCAACTTCGACAGCGGCAAGGCCGATCTCAAGCCCGACGCCCAGGCCACCGTGCGCGAGATCGTGGCGATGCTCAAGGCCTCGCCAGCGCTGAAGATCGCGATCGAGGGCCACACCGACAACGTGGGCGCCGCCGCCGCCAACAAGGCGCTGTCGGAAAGCCGTGCCCGCAGCGTGATGAATGCGGTGGTGGCCGGCGGGGTGGCGGCCAGCCGCCTCGCGGCCGCCGGCTTCGGCGCCGAACGGCCGATTGCCGACAACCGCGGCGAAGAAGGCCGTGCGAAGAACCGGCGTGTCGAGCTGGTGAAGAAGTAGCGCGGCGCGCCAATGCGGGCGCCGCCGCGGGCACCGTTCCAGCAATGCCAGGGCGCACGGCGCGCCGGGCCGCGGTGCTTACACTGCTGCCAAACGATCAGCCGGCCCGCAGCATGAGCACCCAACTTCAAGAGCTTCTCGACAGCAACCGCCTCTGGGCCGCCAAGACCGAGGCACGCTCGCCGGGCTTTTTCACCGGCCTGCTGCAGCAGCAGGCGCCGCAGTACATGTGGATCGGCTGCGCCGACAGCCGCGTGCCGGCCAACGAGCTGGTCGACCTGCTTCCGGGTGAGTTGTTCGTGCACCGCAACGTGGCCAACGTGGTGGTGCACTCCGACCTGAACTGCCTGTCGGTGATCCAGTTCGCGACCGATCTGCTGAAGGTCAAGCACATCATCATCGTCGGCCATTCCGGCTGCGGCGGTGTGCGCGCGGCGTTGAACGACATCCGCATCGGGCTGGCCGACAACTGGATCCGCCACGTGCAAGACGTGCGCAACCGCCACCAGCCCTGGCTCGACACGGTGGCGCAAGAGCGGCGTGTCGACGCGCTGTGCGAGCTCAACGTGATCGAGCAGGCGCGCAACGCGTGCCAGACCACCATCGTGCAAGACGCCTGGGCGCGCGGCCAGGAGCTGGTCGTGCACGGCTGGTACTACGGCCTGTACGACGGCTTGTTGCAAGACCTGCAGATCACGGTGGCCGACCCGGCGCAGATGAGCGAGGCCTTCGAGCGCGCGGTGGCCGGCGTGCACGGCCGCTACGCCAGCACGGTGCCATGAACCAGGCGGCGTTCCCGAGCTCGCTGACCGACCCGCGCGCGTTCGAGATCGCGCAGGCCATGCTCGACGGCTTCAACCGCCACTACACGCTCTTTCGCCAGGCCAGCGCCGAAGCGCAGCAGCGTTTCGAAGCGGCAGACTGGCACGGCCAGCAGCGCGCCCAGCGCGAGCGCATCGAGTTTTACGACCTGCGCGTCGAAGAAGCCTCGGCCACCCTGCAGCGCACCTACCAGGCGGCCGAGCTGCCGAAAGACGTGTGGCAGCAGGTCAAGCTGCACTACATCGGCCTGCTCACCGACCACCACCAGCCCGAGCTGGCCGAGACCTTCTTCAACTCGGTGACGACGAAGATCCTGCACCGCAGCTACTTCCACAACGACTTCATCTTCGTGCGGCCGGCCGTTTCCACCGAGTACATCGAGAACGACGAGCCGGCATCACTGCCCACCTACCGCGCCTACTACCCGACCAAGGCGACGATGCGCGACACCTGGCTGCGCATCGTCAGCAACTTCCAGCTCAAGCGCGAGTTCGAAGACCTGGAACGTGATGTCGACTGCGTGCTCGCGGCGGTGGCCGAGCAGCTCGGTGAATACCGCGTGCGTGCCAACTTCCAGGTGCAGGTGCTGAGCTCGCTGTTCTTCCGCAACAAGGGCGCCTACCTTGTGGGCAAGATCATCAATGGCTTCAACGAAACGCCGTTCGCGTTGCCGATCTTGCACGGCGAAAACGACACCCTGATCATCGACACCGTGCTCTTCGGCGAAGACGATCTGCTGCTCCTGTTCAGCTTTGCACGCGCCTACTTCATGGTGACGATGGAAGTGCCTTCGGCCTACGTGCAGTTCCTGCGCTCGATGATGCCGCGCAAGCCGCGCAGCGAGATCTACAACGCGCTCGGGCTGGCGAAGCAGGGCAAGAACGCGTTCTACCGCGACTTCCTGTACCACCTCAAACATTCGAGCGACCACTTTCGCATCGCGCCCGGCATCAAGGGCATGGTGATGCTGGTGTTCGACCTGCCGAGCTACCCGTACGTGTTCAAGGTCATCAAGGACTTCTACCCGGCGCAGAAGGAAACCACGCGCGAGATCATCAAGAGCAAATACCTGCTGGTGAAGCAGCACGACCGGGTGGGCCGCATGGCCGATACGCTGGAGTACAGCAACGTGGCCTTTCCCCGCGCCCGCTTCAACGACGAACTGGTCGCCGAACTGAAGCAGTACTGCCCGAGCCTGCTCGAGGACGACGGCGACGCGCTGGTGATCCGCCACGTGTACATCGAGCGCCGCATGATCCCGCTCAACATCTACCTGCAGGAAGCCTCGCTCTCGCAGATCGAAGGCGTGGTGATCGAGTACGGCAACGCCATCAAAGACCTGGTGCGCGCCAACATCTTCCCCGGCGACATGCTGTGGAAGAACTTCGGCGTCACGCGCCACGGCAAGGTCGTGTTCTACGACTACGACGAGATCGAATACCTGACCGACTGCAACTTCCGCAAGGTGCCCGAGCCGCGCAACGAAGAAGAAGAGATGTCGGGCGAGGTCTGGTACCGGGTCGGCCCGAAAGACGTGTTCCCCGAAACCTTCGCGCCTTTCCTGCTCGGCAACCCGGGGGTGCGCAACGTGTTCATGAAACACCACGCCGATTTGCTGGAGGCCTCGTTCTGGCAAGGCCACAAGGAGCGCATCCTGGCCGGCTATGTGCACGACGTGTTCCCCTACGACGCCCACAAGCGCTTTCGCCACGAGGCACCGGCGCCCTGACGATGGCCCGCAACGCGCCGATCGACTTGCTGCGCGGGGTGGCGATCCTGCTGGTGTTGCTGCTGCACTATTCGTTGACCTACCGGCTGAGCAAGAGCCCGCTGGCCGACTGGTTCGGGGCGGGCGCGGTGCGCGCCGTCGTCAACAACGGCAACTACGGCGTGACGATGTTCTTCGTGGTGTCTGGCTACCTCATCACTTCGAACACACTGCGCCGCTTCGGCTCGCTTGCCGCCATCGACGTGCGTGCTTTCTACATAATGCGCGCCGCACGAATCCTGCCGCCGCTGCTGCTGGCGGTGTTGATCATCGTCATGCTCGGGCTGCTCGGTGTGCCGTCGTTCGGCAACAGCGACGGCGCCAAGAACCTGCCGGCGTCGTTTTACTTTCTGGCGGTGGGTTCGGTGCTGACCTTCACCCACAACCTGCTGATGCAGTCGGTCGGCTACTTCAATTACTGCCTGAACATCTACTGGTCGTCGTCGGTCGAGGAAGTGTTCTACCTGGCCTTTCCGCTGTTGTGCGTGCTGGCGCGGCGGCGCTGGCTGGTCGTCGTGATGTGCCTGTGCGCGATCGCAGTCGGCCCGATCTACCGCCACGTGCACGCCGACGACGAGCTGGTTTTCATGTACGGCTACGCCGCGTGTTTCGACGCGATCGCGTTCGGTTGCCTGGCCGCGCTGCTGGCCTCGGTCAAGCGACCGGCGCCACAAGCCGCGCGCTGGTTGAGCGCAGCCGCGGCGCTGGCTGGGCCGATGTTCGCCGGCTCGCGCCGCTGCGCTGGGCCGGCCGCCACAGCTACGAGCTGTACCTGTTTCACATCATCGTGCTGGTCGCGATGCGCGATCTCGTGCCTCGCGCGCAGATGGGTGCCGACTGGAAATTGCCCTCGTTGCTGCTCTTCATTGCAGCCTCGGCCGGCGTGGCCGGGCTGGTGGCGCGATACTTCTCGGAACCGATCAACGCGGCACTGCGCGCGCGTTTCGACACGGCCCGTGCCCTGACCCGCGGCACGCGCCCTGTTCCCACGGCTTGAAGCCGGACCTGCGGGCTGTGAAAGAGGACTAGCCATGAGCGACCCCATCGTCATCGTTTCTGCCGCCCGCACGCCCATCGGCGGTTTGTTGGGTGACTTCAATTCTCTCGCCGCCCACCAGCTCGGCGCTGTCGCGATCAAGGCCGCAGTCGAGCGCGCCGGCATCACCGGTGACGCCGTCAACGAAGCGCTGATGGGCAACTGCCTGATGGCCGGCCAGGGCCAGGCACCTGCCCGACAGGCGGTGCTCGGTGCCGGGTTGCCGCAGTCGGTGGGCGCGGTCACGCTGTCGAAGATGTGCGGCTCGGGCATGCGCGCCATGATGTTCGCGCACGACATGCTGCACAGCGAAACGGCTGAAGTGATCGTTGCCGGTGGCATGGAAAGCATGACCAACGCGCCGCACCTGACGGCCATGCGCAAGGGCGTGAAGTACGGCGCCACCGCACTGCTAGACCACATGGCGGTCGACGGCCTCGAAGACGCCTACGAAAAGCTGCCGAATGGCGGCGGCAAGGCGATGGGCGTGTTCGCCGAAGAGTGCGTGTCGAAATACAAGTTCACGCGCGAGCAGATGGACAACTTTGCGATCTCGTCGACGCAGCGCGCCAAGCTCGCCAACGAAGACGGCAGCTTCGACTGGGAAATGGCGCCGGTCACGCTGCCTGGCAAAGCTGGGAACACGGTCGTCAAGTTCGACGAGCAGCCCTTCAAGGCCAAACTCGACAAGATCCCCGGCCTGAAGGCCGCGTTCATCAAAGACGGCACGATCACGGCGGCCACCTCGTCGAGCATCTCAGACGGCGCCGCTGCGCTGGTGCTGATGCGTGCCAGCACTGCGGCGCGCCTGGGCTGCAAGCCGATCGCACGCATTCACGCCCACGCGGTACACGCGCAGGCGCCCAACCTGTTCGCGACCGCGCCGGTCGGTGCGATCGAGAAGGTGTTGAAGAAATCCGGTTGGGCCGCGAAAGACGTCGATCTGTGGGAAGTGAACGAAGCCTTCGCCGCCGTGACGCTGGCCGCGATGACCGAGTTCAAGCTGCCGCACGAGATCGTCAACGTGCACGGTGGCGCGGTGGCACTCGGTCACCCGATCGGCGCGAGCGGCGCGCGCATCGTTGTCACGCTGCTTGGTGCGCTGCGCAAGCGCGGTCTCAAGAAGGGCGTGGCGGCCCTGTGCATCGGCGGCGGCGAAGCCACTGCGATGGCCGTCGAACTGCTCTGAGCCGCGCGCCATGCTGCTGAGCGAAGACCACCGCGCGGTGCAGGACGCCGTGCGCGCCTATGTGCAAGACCACATCGCGCCGCAGGCGGCCGCCTGGGACAAGAGCCACCACTTTCCGAAGGCCGAGCTGCGCGGCCTGGCCGAACTCGGCTGTTACGGCGTGGCGGTGCCGACCGAATGGGACGGCGCCGGGCTCGACTACCTGGCACTGTCGATCATCCTCGAAGAGATCGCGGCCGGCGACGGCGCGACCTCGACCGTCGTCAGTGTCAACAACTGCCCGGTGTGTTCGATCCTGATGGCCTGGGCCAGTGACGCGCAGAAGACGCAGTGGCTCAAGCCGCTGGCGCGCGGCGAGATGCTGGGAGCGTTCTGCCTGACCGAACCGCACGTCGGCTCGCAGGCCGATGGCCTGAAGACCACCGCCGTGAAAGACGGCGAGCACTACGTGCTCAACGGCGTGAAGCAGTTCATCACCAGCGGCAAGAACGGCGATGTGGCGATCGTGATGGCGGTGACCGACAAGGCCGCCGGCAAGAAGGGGATCAGCGCGTTCATCGTGCCGACGAGCACGCCCGGCTACTCGGTCGCCCGCATCGAAGACAAAATGGGCCAGCACGCCAGCGACACCGCGCAGATCCTGTTCGAGAACTGCCGCATTCCGGCCCTGAACCTGCTGGGCGAAGAAGGGCAGGGTCTGAAGATCGCGCTGTCGGGGCTGGAGGGCGGGCGCATCGGCATTGCGTCGCAGAGTGTCGGCATGGCAAGGGCGGCATTCGAAGCGGCTTTGCACTATTCGAAAGAGCGCGTCGCTTTTGGCAAACCGATCTTCGAGCACCAGGCCTTGCAGTTCCGGCTCGGCGAGATGGCGACGCAGATCGAAGCGGCGCGCCAATTGATCCACCACGCGGCGAGCCTGAAAGACGCCGGCGTGCCGTGCCTGAAAGAAGCGGCGATGGCCAAGCTGTTCGCGAGCGAAATGGCCGAGAAGGTGTGCAGCGCCGCGATCCAGGTGTTCGGTGGTTATGGCTACGTGAGCGACTTTCCCGTAGAGCGCATCTACCGCGACGTGCGCGTCTGCCAGATCTACGAAGGCACCAGCGACGTGCAGAAAATTTTGATCGGGCGGGCACTGGCATGAGCGAAACAACTTTCTACGCGGGCGAGATCAAGGCGCTCGTGTTCGATGTGTTCGGTACCGTCGTCGACTGGCGCTCTTCGGTCATTCGCGAAGGGCAGAAGCTCTCGGCCGAGCTGGGCTTGCCGGTCGACTGGCCGGCCTTCGCAGACGCCTGGCGCGCCGGCTACGTGCCGGCGATGCAGCGTGCGCGCGCGGGCGAAATTCCGTGGACCAACATCGACGGCCTGCACCGGGTGATCCTCGAAGAACTGCTGCCGCGCTTCGGCCTGAGCAGCCTCACGGAGCCGCAGCGCGCGCACCTGAACCTCGCCTGGCACCGGCTCGACCCGTGGCCCGATTCGATCGCCGGGCTGCGGCGCCTGAAGAAGCGCTTCGTGATCTCGACGCTGTCGAACGGCAACGTCGCGCTGCTCGTCAACATGGCCAAGCACGCGCGGCTGCCCTGGGACTGCGTACTCTCCGCCGAGATCATCCAGAAGTACAAGCCCGACCCCGAGGTCTACCAGATGGCCGCGAGCCTGCTCGGCTTCGCGCGCGAGCAGGTGCTGATGGTGGCGGCCCACCCGAGCGACCTGCGCGGCGCGCAGCGCGCCGGCTTGCGCACGGCGTACGTGACGCGGCCGCTCGAACACGGGCAAGGCGGGTGGGTCGAACCGGTCGGCGACGCGGTGTTCGACCTGGTCGTGCCCGACTTCAACGAACTCGCGCTGGCCCTCGGTGCCTGAGTTGGCCGCGCGAACTCGCCCGACGCCCGCGTGCCGACGATGAACGAAGCTGCGGCGCGCGAGGTGCTCCTGCTGCAGGCCTTCGAGAGCGTGAGCCCGGCAAGCCCGAACTGGACCGAAGAAGACCGAGCGTGGGCCACCAAACTCGCGCTGAAAGGCGGAGCGGCCCAGGCCGACGCCGCGGCCTTCATCGAAACCCGCGCCCGCCACGCGATGCAGCGCCTGGCCCCACGCGAGCCCGCGGCCGCCCAATGGCTGGGCCGGCGTTTGTGGCACGAGCGCTGGCCGCTGTGGGCCGCGCTGGTCGCAGCCCTCGTGGGTGTGCTGGCCGACAGCATCGGCAGCAGCCAGCGCATCAACCTGCTGGCGCCGCCGCTGTGGGGCGTGCTGCTGTGGAACCTCGTCGTCTACGGCATGCTGATCGCGGGTGCGCTGCTGGCCTTGACCCGGCCGCGCGCCCTGCCGCGGTCCGGCCCGATCTTGCGCTTGGTGCAACGCGGTCTGCGCTGGGGCCGCGCGCTGCCGGGCCTGGGTTCGGCGGGCGGGTCGTCGAGTGGCAGCGAGAAAGCCCTGCAATCGTTCGCGACCCAGTGGTTGCGCTTCAGCGCGCCGTTGAACGCGGTGCGCGCCACGGCGCTGCTGCACGCGGCATCGGCCGCACTCGCGCTCGGTTTGATCGCCGGGCTCTACCTCCGTGGGCTGGTGCTCGACTACCGTGCCACCTGGGAAAGCACATTTCTCGCGGCGCAGAGCGCGCACGCCGCGCTCACCTTCCTGTTCGCGCCGGCACAGGCGCTCTCGGGCATCGGGCTGCCCGACGTGGCCGGCTTCGAGGCGCTGCGCTCGGTGCATGGGGACACGTCGGCAGGTGCCACCGCAGCGCCGTGGATTCACTTGTGGGCATTGACGCTGTTGCTCTTCGTCGTGCTGCCGCGCAGCCTGCTCGCGTGGTCGAGCACGCTGCGCGCCCGGTGGCTGGCGCAGCGCGTTGCGTTGCCCCTGGCCGAGCCGTACTTTCAGCGGCTCATACAACTGCAGCGCGGCGACGTGGCGCGCGTGCAGGTCTTGCCCTACGCGAGCACGCCCACGCCGCAGGCGGTGCTGGGCTTGCGCGCGTTGCTGGCCGACGCCTTTGGCGAGCGCGCGTCGCTGCAGATTGCACAGACGCTGGCCTTCGGTGCCGAAGACGACCCGGCCGCGCAGCACACGCTGCCCACCGGCACCACGCTCGCGGTCGCATTGTTCGACCTCGCCGCCACGCCCGAGGCCGAGAACCAGGGCCGCTTCGTGCGCCTGCTGGCCGCGCGCGCGCCGGCCGCGGCGGCCACGATCGTGCTCATCGACGACAGCGGCTTCGTGCGCCGTTTCGGCACCGACACCACACGCCTGGCGCAGCGCCGTGAAGCCTGGCGGCGCTTTGCCGAAACACTGGCCAGCGTGCCTGTGTTCGCCGCGCTCGACGCGCCCGACCTTGCCGCGACAAGGCGAGCCTTGCAGGCAGCGATGAGCACGCCGGTGCGATGAGTGGTGCGATGAAGCGCGCGCCCGCGTCGATCGCGCTGAGCCTGGTCTCGCACACCAACGCCGGCAAGACGACACTCGCCCGCACGCTGCTTGGCCGCGACATCGGCGAGGTGCGCGACGCGCCGCACGTGACCGAATTCGCCGACGAGTTCACGATGTTTGAGACCGCCCAGGGCGAAACCCTGAGCTTGTGGGACACGCCCGGTTTCGGCGACAGCCTGCGCCTGGCCAAGCGCCTTCGGGAGTCGACCGGCACGGTGGGTTGGTTCCTGAGCGAGGTCTGGGACCGCTGGCGCGACCGGCCGTTCTGGTCCAGCCAGCAAGCACTGCGCAACGTGCGCGACGAAGCCGATGTGATGCTCTACCTCGTGAACGCCTCCGAAGCGCCCGAGGCTGCGGGTTATGTGCAAGCCGAAATGGAGCTGCTGGCCTGGGTCGGCAAGCCGGTGATCGTGCTGCTGAACCAGCTCGGCGCGCCGCGCGAGGCGGCGTTGGAATCGGCCGAGCTCGAACAGTGGCGCCGCCACCTGGCCGCATTCGCGCAGGTCAAGGCCGTGCTGCCACTCGACGCGTTCGCGCGCTGCTGGGTGCAGGAAGGCACGCTGCTGCAGGCGGTCGAAGCCGCGCTCACCGGTGACCGGCGCGCGCTGATGGGCCGGCTGCGCGCGGGCTGGGAAACGCAGCGGCTGGCGACCTTCGAGGCTTCGGTGGCTTCGATCGCCGGCAGCCTCGCGCGGCTGGCCGGCGCGTTCGAGGTGGTGCCCGATGCCGGCAGCCTGCGTTCGCGGCTGCGCAGCGTCGGTGCGGCGATCGGCGTCGGTTCTTCCGAAGACTCGCCGGCAACGCTGGCGCAGAAGAAGCTCGCAGAGCGCATGGCGGAAGAAGTGCGCAGCAACACGCTGGAACTGATCCGCTTGCACGGTCTCGACGGCCAGGCGCAGGCCGAGATCCTGTCGCGCCTGGCCACCCACTTCGAAACCCGCCTGCGGCTCGACGAGGGCAAGGCGGCGGTGTGGGGTGGCCTCGTCACCGGCGCGATCGCCGGGCTGAAGGCCGATGTGCTCAGCGGCGGCTTGACGCTGGGCGGCGGCCTCATCGCCGGGGGTTTGCTCGGCGCGCTGGGCGCCGCCGGCCTGGCGCGCTGCGTGAACCTCGTGCGTGGCACCGACCAATCGTGGCTGGCCTGGAACGCCGAGTCGCTCGACGCAATGGTCGACGCCGCGCTGCTGCGCTACCTGACCGTCGCGCATTTCGGCCGCGGCCGTGGCGATTGGGTCGAAGGCGAGTCGCCGCCGCACTGGAAAGAAACGACCGACGAGGCACTGGCGCCACACCGTGACACGCTGGCCACGTTGTGGGTCGGCCGCGACGCACGCGATGACGACCTCGAGGAGGCGGCTCGACTGTCGGCGGCGCTGAAGGGGGTCGTGCGCGCCGCTGCGTCCACATCATTGCAACTGCTGTATCCCGGCGCCAGCGCGCTGACCGGGCGCGCTGCGCTTGGGGAAAGCGCGCAGAGCGCGGGCACGCCATCGCAGTAGCCTTCGGCCATGACCTCGCAGCCCCGCACCATCGACTTCTACTTCGACTTCTCGTCGCCGTATTCCTACATCGCTTCAGAGTGGGTCGAAGCGCTGGCGGCGCGCCACGGGCGCACGGTGTCGTGGCGCGCGATCCTGCTCGGCGCCACTTTCCAGGCGGCAGAACTGAAGAGCCCGGTCTCGTACCCGCTCAAGCGCGAATACTCGTTCCTCGACTTCGAGCGCTCGGCGCGCTTTGCCGGCGTGCCGCTGAAGATGCCCGAAAAATTCCCGATCGCCACGCAGAATGCGGCGCGCCTGTTCTGGTGGCTGAACAGCAGCGACGAAGCGCGCGCCAGCGCTTGGGCGCGGCATTGCCTGCGCGCGTACTTTGCCCGTGGTGTCGACCTGAGCGACCCGCCCGCGCTGCGTGGCCTGTGCGAAGAGTTCGGCCTCGACGGCGCGCTGTCGCAAGACATCTGCGGCGACCCGGCGTGGAAGGCCGGCCTCAAGGCCGCCAACGACGCGGCCATAGCGCTCGGTGTGTTCGGCGCGCCGTTTTTCATCATCGACGGCGAGCCGTTCTGGGGCAACGACCGGCGCGCGCAGATCGAACGCTGGCTGGACAAAGGGCCGTTCTGACGGCAGCCCGGCCGCGGCTTCGCTGCCGACCCTACAATTGACGTATACGTCAACTTGGCCGACGCTGACTCGTGCAGCGCGGCCCTGCCAACGAAAGACCGCATGCCCGCACTCGCCTCCAGGCTCAGCCCGCGTTCCGAAGACTTCAAGGCCAATGCCGCGGCGATGCGCGCGCTGGTGGCCGACCTTCACGCGAAGCTCGCGCAGATCGTGCAGGGCGGCGGCGAAGCGGCCCGTGCCAAGCACCTGGCGCGCGGCAAGCTGCTGCCGCGCGACCGCGTCGAGATGCTGCTCGACCCCGACACGCCGTTTCTCGAAGTGGCGCCGCTCGCAGCGCTCGACATGTACAAGGGCGACGCCCCCGGCGCCGGGCTGATTGCCGGCATCGGCCGCGTCTCGGGCGTCGACTGCATGATCGTCTGCAACGACGCCACCGTGAAAGGCGGCACCTACTACCCGATGACGGTGAAGAAGCACCTGCGCGCACAAGAAATCGCGGCGCAGAACCGGCTGCCGTGCATCTACCTCGTCGACAGCGGTGGCGCCAACCTGCCGAATCAAGACGACGTGTTCCCCGACCGCGAGCACTTCGGCCGTATCTTCTTCAACCAGGCCAACATGAGCGCGCAGGGCATTCCGCAGATCGCGGTCGTGATGGGCTCGTGCACGGCGGGCGGCGCTTACATGCCGGCGATGAGCGACGAGTCGATCATCGTCAAGAACCAGGGCACGATCTTTCTGGCCGGCCCGCCGCTGGTGAAGGCCGCGATCGGCGAGATCGTCAGCGCCGAAGACCTGGGTGGGGGTGACGTGCACACGCGCCTCTCGGGTGTGGCCGACCACCTGGCGCAGAACGACACACACGCGCTGGCGATCGCCCGCGCGTCGGTTGCGAACCTGAACTGGCGCAAGAGCCACGAGCAGCGCCTGGTGCCGCCGCGCGAACCGCTGTTCGATGCTGAAGAGTTGCACGGCGTGATCCCGGTCGACACCAAGAAGCCTTACGACGTGCACGAGATCATCGCGCGCATCGTCGATGGCAGCGAGTTCGACGAGTTCAAGGCACGTTACGGCAACACGCTGATCACCGGCTTCGCGCACATCGAAGGCATGCCGGTGGGCATCATCGCCAACAATGGCGTGCTGTTTTCCGAGTCGGCGATGAAGGGCGCGCACTTCATCGAGCTGTGCTGTCAGCGCAAGATTCCGCTCGTGTTCCTGCAGAACATCACCGGATTCATGGTCGGGCGCAAGTACGAAGCCGAAGGCATCGCCAAACACGGCGCGAAGATGGTCACAGCGGTTTCCACCGCCACGGTGCCGAAGTTCACCGTGATCATCGGCGGCAGTTTCGGTGCCGGAAACTACGGCATGTGCGGGCGCGCCTACTCGCCGCGTTTCCTGTGGATGTGGCCGAACGCGCGCATCAGCGTGATGGGCGGCGAGCAGGCCGCGGCGGTGCTCGCCACCGTGAAGCGCGACGGCATCGAAGCCAAGGGCGGTGCCTGGAGCAAAGACGAAGAGGCCGCCTTCAAGCAGCCCATCCTCGACCAGTTCGGCGTGCAGGCGCACCCGTATTTCGCTTCGGCCCGCCTCTGGGACGACGGCGTGATCGACCCGGCCGACACCCGCCGCGTGCTCGCGCTGGCGCTCTCGGCAAGCCTGAACGCGCCGATCCCGGGCGCGAAGTTCGGTGTATTCAGAATGTGATTGTGTACACTGAGTGCATCTACGACGCTTCATACACATCATGCGCACCAACATTGACATCGACGACGCTTTGATGAGCCAGGCCATGAAAGCCGGGCCGTATCAAACCAAGAAAGAGGCCGTCGAGGCGGGTTTGAAGCTGCTCGCGCGTCAGGTCGCTTACCGCGAGATCCTCAAGTGGAGGGGCAAGCTCAAGTGGGAAGGCGACGAGTCGATCGACTGGACCCAACCCGAAGCCCCGGCGCCCGCGCCAATGGTGTCAGAGGCCTTGCCCGGCGGGCCAAAGGCAAGGGGTGCCCGCCAACAGGCTTCTCCGGCAGGCAAGACGGCACCTGTGGGCAAGCGCCGTGCTGGTCGTTGACTCCTCGGTGTGGGTCGATTTTTTCAACGATGTGGATACACCCGTGTCCGCCTTGCTCGAACATCTGCTCGACAACGGAGAAGTCCGCATCGTCGTTCCCGACCTCGTGCTGTTCGAAGTGTTGCGGGGCTTTCGCCTTGAGCGCGATCATCGGCAGGCCAAGCAGTTGATGGAATCCTTGTCGGTCGAAGAAACCGCCGGGCATGCTCTGGCGCTCTCGGCGGCCGCGCACTACCGCAGCCTGCGGGCGCAAGGCATCACGGTGCGCGGCCCGATCGACGTTCTGGTGGCGTCCTTCTGCATCGAACGTGACTACGCCTTGCTGCACAGGGATCGAGATTTCGACGCCTTCGAGTCGCTGCGCGGTCTGCGTGGCTGGCAACACTGAAAGCCGAACAAGCCAACGCGGCCAACAGTGGACAACAGTGGACAACATCTACCTCACCCCCGAACACGAGCTGCTGCGCGAGCAGATTGCCCGCTTCATCGCCCGCGAGGTCGAGCCGCATGCGTTGGTCTGGGAAGAGGCAGGCATGACACCGCGCGAGGTGCTGTGCAAAATGGGCGACGCCGGCCTGTTCGGGCTGATGTATTCCAGCGAGTACGGCGGCGCCGAAGCCGATGCGCTGACCAACCTGGTGTTCGCCGAAGCGTTGTCGCAATCGACCTTCGGCGGTTTCATCATCACCGTGCTCGTGCACACCGACATGGCCAGCCCGCACCTGCATCACGCCGGCACGGCCGCGCAACACGCGAAGTACATGCCGGGTGTGATCTCGGGCCGCACCATCACGGCGGTGGGCATCACCGAGCCGGGCGCGGGCTCCGACGTGGCCGGCATCAAGACGACCGCCGTCCGTGACCAGAATGGTGACGGCGATCACTGGGTGCTCAACGGCAGCAAGCTCTTCATCACCAACGGTGTGCACGCCGACCTCTATTTCATCGCCGCCAAGACGACGAGCGCGCGCCACGGCATGTCGATGTTCATCGTCGAGAAGGGCACGCCGGGGTTCAGCGTCGGCCGCTCGTTGAAAAAGTCGGGTTGGTTGTCTTCCGACACCGCTGAGCTGGTGTTCGACAACTGCCGCATCCCGGCCGGCAATCTGCTGGGCGTTGAGAACAAGGGCTTCTATTCGGTGATGAAGAACTTCCAGACCGAGCGCATCGCTTTGGGCGCGATGGCCATCGGCCACTGCATGCAGGCGCTGAAGATGACACTCGACTTCGTGCGCCAGCGCCAGGCCTTCGGCAGCACCCTCTTCGACAAGCAGGTGGTGCGCCAGCGTATTGCGATGCTTGACGCCAAGGTGCGCGCGGCACGCTCTTTCATGTACCACTGCGCCTGGCGCGTGACGCAGCAGCACGACGTGGTTCAAGAGGTCTCGATGCTGAAGGCGCTGACCGGCGAACTCGTCAACGAAGTGGTGCAGGCCTGCCAGCAGTTTCACGGTGGCATGGGCTACATGCGTGATACCGCCATCGAACGCCTGTGGCGCGACGCACGTGTGCTCGCGATCGGCGGAGGCGCCACCGAGGTCATGCTCGACGAAGTGGCCAAGCGCTACTGAAACCATGAACGCGCAGGCCCACTTCTTGATGCTCGCGCGCTACAGCGCGTGGGCCACTCGCAAGCTCTTCGAGCATGTCGACGCCTTGCCCGAGGCCGACTACCGGCGCGAGTGCGGCCTGTATTTCAAGAGCATTCACGGCACGCTGAACCATCTGCTGGTGGCCGAGCACGGTTTGTGGTTTCCGCGCTTCGCCCAGGGCGTCTCGCACCAGATCGCCCTGAACACCGAACTCGAACCCGATCGTGCGGCGCTGCGCGAGAAAATGCTCGACGCCGTGACGCACTGGCGGCCGCTGATCAAGGCCTGGGACGCAGCGCGGTTCGAGTCTTCGCTGGCCTACACCACCACCCGCGGCGTGCCGCAGTCGCTGCCGTTCGCGGCGACGCTGACCCATGTCTTCAACCACGGCACCCACCACCGCGGCCAGATCACGGCCGCCATCACCACGATGGGCCACGCCTGCCCCGAGATCGACCTGGTGTGGATGCTGCAAGCCGAAAGTGCCCGACCATGACGACGACCGCTTCGCTGCTCGACGTGCAACGCCCGACGCCTTTCGTCGCACGGGTGTTCCTGAACCGGCCCGAGGTGCGCAACGCCTTCAACGAAACAACGATCGCCGAGCTGACGCGTGTGTTCACCGAGCTGGCGGCCGACCCCACGCTGCGCGCCATCGTGCTCGGCGGCCACGGCAAGGCCTTCTGTGCCGGTGCCGATCTCGGCTGGATGCGCGCGATGGCCGACTTCAGCTGGGACCAGAACCGCGCTGACGCACAGGCGCTCGCCGACATGCTGTGGGCCGTGTGGCGCTGCCCGGTTCCGGTGGTCGGGCGTGTTCACGGTGACTGTTATGCCGGTGGTGTGGGCCTGGCGGCGGTGTGCGACGTGCTCGTCGCCGCCGAGGGCGTGAACTTCTGTCTGAGCGAAGCGAGGCTCGGTTTGTTGCCCGGCACGATCAGCCCCTACGTGATTCGTGCGATGGGCGAACAGGCCTCGCGGCGCTTTTTCGTCACCACCGAACGTTTCAGCGCGGCGCAGGCGCATGCGATGGGCTTCGTGCACGAGCTGTGCGCGCCCGATGCGCTCGATGCCAAGGTCGACGAGATCGTTGCCACGCTCGTGGCCAACGGCCCGATGGCTGCGCGCGCCTGCAAGAAGCTGGTGCAAGACGTGGCCGGCTTGCCGCTCAATGAGACCCTGCGCGCCGAGACGGCCCGCCGCATCGCCGACATCCGCGCGAGCGATGAAGGCCGCGAAGGCGTGCAGAGCTTCCTCAACAAGCGCGCTCCAGCCTGGCTTGTTCCTTCGGCATGAATCTCGACACGACCCACTTGCTCGCCATCGCCGCCGGCCTCGGCTGGGCCAGTGGCTTGCGCTTGTACGCCGTGGTGTTCCTCACCGGCATGGCCGGCTATCTGGGCTGGGTTGATCTGCCTTCCGGCCTGAAGCTGCTGCAGTCGCCACTGATGCTCGGCGCCAGCGGGCTGATGTTGTTCGTCGAGTTCTTCGCCGACAAGATCCCCGGCGTCGACAGCGTGTGGGACGTGATCCACACCGTCATTCGCGTGCCGGCCGGAGCGGCGCTCGCGGCTTCGGTCTTCGGGGCCGACCAGGCCAGCTGGGCGATGGCCGCAGCGCTGATGGGCGGCACGCTCGCCGCCACCAGCCACGTGGCCAAGGCCACCACGCGGGCGGCCGTGAACACCTCGCCCGAGCCGTTCTCGAACATCGCAATGTCGCTGCTCGGCGACAGCGTGGTGCCGGTCGGCCTGTGGCTGTCGTGGGAACACCCGACCGCGTTTTTCGCGGCGCTGGCGGTGGCGCTGGTGGTGATGGTCGGCGCGATCTGGGTCTTCGCGAAGTTCCTGCGTGCTGTTCTGCGCCGCCTGTCGGGCAAGGGCGCGGTGCCCGATGTGGCCTGAGCGACTCTTCAGGCTGCTGGCCGCGGCCTGGCTGCCGTGGTGCGCGGCCACCGCCATGGCGCAGGCCGAGGCGCCCCCGTTCCGTGACCTGCGCGAAGAAACACGCCAGATCAGCGTCAGCGTGAAAGATCTCTACAGCCGGCAAGAGACACGCCAGATCCCGGTCACGATCTTCAGGCCGAAAGGCGACGGACCGTTCCCGCTGGTCATCATGAACCACGGCCGCTCGGCCACCGACAAACGTGCGTCGCAAGGCGTTCAGCGTTTTGAGCACCTGTCGCGCTACCTCGTGGGCAAGGGCTTCGCGGTGATGCTGCCCACGCGTGTCGGCTACGCACAGACTTACGGCGACTTCGACCCCGAAGCCAGTGGCGAATGCCGCTCGCCGCGGGTCGAACCGATGGCCATCGCTGCTTCTGACCAGGTGCTCGCCACGCTCGAATTCGCGAAGACGCTTCCCTTCATCGATGCGACGCGCTGGCTCGTGATGGGCCAGTCGGTCGGTGGCCTCGCAGCGGCCGCCACCGTCGGGCGCCAGCCCGCCGGCCTGCTCGGCGCGGTCAACTTTTCGGGTGGCGTGGGTGGTGATCCCGAGAAGAACCCGGGCCATCCGTGCAGCCCGCAGCAGGTGGCGAGTGTCTTCGGCAGCTTTGCCAAGGGCGCCAAGGTGAGCATGCTGTGGCTGTACTGGCAGAACGATCTGTACTGGGGCGCGAACACGCCGCGCCGCTGGCACGAAGCCTGGGCCAGCGGCGGCGGGCTGGCCGAATTCCAGAGCCTTGCGCCGGCCGGGCAGGACGGCCATAGCGGCGTGAGTATCGATATGGACCACTGGGTGCCGTTGGTCGACGACTACCTGGCGCGGCTCGGTTTCGGAAAGCCCGGCAGCATCAAGCGGCCGGCGCCGAGCGGCTTCGCGAAGGTCGACGACGCCGACAAGCTGCCGTCGAACCAGGCCACCAAGGAAGGCGTGTACCGCAAGTTCATGGAAAGCAAGACGCCGCGTGCTTTTGCCATCGGCCCGAACAACGCCAGCGGCTGGGCCAGCGGCGACTGGGCGCTGGGCCGTGCGCTCGGCTTTTGCGCTCGGCGCGGCGAGCCGTGCAAGCTGTATGCGATCGACGACGATGTGGTCTGGGCTCCCGGAAACGAGCCTCTGAAGGAGACAAGATGTTCACCAAGATCCTGATTGCCAACCGCGGTGAGATCGCGTGCCGGGTCGCTGCCACGGCGCGCAAGCTTGGCATCCGCACCGTCGCGGTCTACTCCGACGCCGATGCGAACGCCGGGCATGTGCTGGCCTGCGACGAGGCCGTGCACATCGGCCCATCGTCGCCGAAAGAGAGTTACCTGCTCGGCGCACGCATCATCGAAGCGGCGCTTGCCACCGGGGCTCAGGCCGTGCACCCGGGCTACGGTTTCCTGAGCGAGAACGACGGCTTCGCCCAGGCCTGCGCCGACGCCGGCCTCGTGTTCATCGGCCCGCCGCCTTCGGCGATCAAGGCGATGGGTTTGAAGTCGGCTTCGAAGCAGCTGATGGAAAAGGCCGGCGTGCCGCTGGTGCCGGGTTACCACGGTGCCGACCAGAACCCGGCGCTGCTGCAGCGCGAGGCCGACGCCATCGGCTACCCGGTCTTGATCAAGGCCAGCGCGGGCGGTGGTGGCAAGGGCATGCGCATCGTCGCGAAGTCCGAAGAGTTCGACGCTGCACTCGCGTCATGCAAGCGCGAGGCGATCAACAGCTTCGGTGACGATGCCGTGCTGATTGAACGTTATGTCACGCGGCCGCGGCACATCGAGATCCAGGTGTTCGGTGACGCGCATGGCCAGTGTGTGTACTTGTTCGAGCGTGATTGTTCGGTGCAGCGGCGCCACCAGAAAGTGCTCGAAGAAGCGCCGGCTCCGGGCATGAGCGAAGCGCGCCGTGCCGAGATGGGCGCGGCGGCGGTGGCGGCAGCGAAGGCCGTGGGTTACGTCGGCGCAGGCACAGTCGAATTCATCGCCGAGCCCACGGCCGACGGCGACTTGCGCTTCTATTTCATGGAGATGAACACGCGGCTGCAGGTCGAACACCCCGTGACCGAAGCGATCACCGGGCTCGATCTCGTGGAGTGGCAACTGCGCGTGGCCTCGGGCGAGCCGCTGCCGCTGCAGCAGCACGAATTGCGCATCCACGGTCACGCGATCGAAGCGCGCATCTGCGCCGAGAACCCCGACGCGCAGTTCCTGCCCGCCACCGGCCGCCTCGACGTGTACCGCATGCCCGAAGGCGCGGTGAGTTTCGAGCACGGCGTGGGCCACGAGGGCGGCGCGTCGAACGCGCCGGTGCGGGTCGACGCGGGTGTACGCGAAGGCGACACGATCTCGCCCTACTACGACCCGATGATCGCCAAGCTGATCGTCTGGGGCGCCGACCGCGCGCAGGCACTGGCGCGGCTCGATGCAGCACTGGCGCAAACCCACATCGTCGGCCTGCACACCAATGTGGCCTTCCTGCGCCGCGTGGCGGCGAGTGCCTCCTTTACCAACGCCGACCTCGACACCGCGCTGATCGAGCGCGAACGCGCGGGGCTGTTCAACGCTGCACCGCTGCCGCTCGAAGTGGCCGCGGCCGGCGTGGTGGCGCACACGCTGGCGGCCGAACGTGTGCTCGAGAACAGCGACCCGTGGTCGCGCCGCGACGGCTGGCGGCTGCACGGCAAGGCCTCGCGCCGGTTCGACATCCAGTCCCAGGGCAGCCACCACCTCTTCACGCTCGAACGTTCTGCCGGCGGCGGCATGGCGATCGTGTCGGGTGCGCAGCGCTGGCCGTTCAGCAGTGCGTCACGCAGCGACGGGCGCCATGACGTGACGCTCGGCGAACACCGCTGGACGCTGAGCGTGTACGCCACCGGCGAGCGCTTCAGCGTGTTCGCGCCCGAAGGCTCGGCGGTTGTCGACGAGTTCGATCCGATCGCTCACGCGGCCGATGGTGGCGGCGCTGAGGCCGGTGGCCTGACGGCGCCGATGCCGGGCAAGGTGATCGCGTTCCTCGCCGCCGTGGGCCAGCAGGTCAAGGCTGGCCAGCCGCTCGCCGTGATGGAGGCGATGAAGATGGAGCACACGATCGCCGCGCCGCGCGACGGCACGGTCGAAGAGCTGCTCTACGCGGTAGGCGACCAGGTCAACGAAGGCGGAGAACTGCTGCGCCTGAAGGCGCCCGCATGACGAGCGTATCGATCACCGGCGGCCGGCAGGCCGGTGTTTCAGAACTGGCTTCGCAGCCAGTTCATGCGCTGGCGCCAACCGGGCGGCGCCGTGACGGCAGCACCCTCGTCGGCCAGCGTCGGCGGGCGCGTCAGGCCGAAGCCAGAGGTGTCTTGAGCCCATACCGTGTCTTGCGGCGCGGCGACCTGGGCTTGAGCCGCTTTCGCCGCTGCGAGCGCGGCGGCCGCGGTCACGTCAGTGAATTGCTGAGCGAGTGCGGTGAGCTCGGCATCTCCCGAAGCGGCGCACACCCACAGCGCTTCACGCGCTTCGGGCAGGCCACGCAGCAGCGTGCTCACTTCCACGTCTTCACCATAGTTGCGGCGCAGCGCAAAATGGATTCGAGTGGCAAGGCGCAGGCGAATGGTCGGGTCCAAGATCGTTCCAGAGTTCAAGTTGACGCCATGGTCTGGCAGCCACCCCGGAGCGCCCATCCCTAGAACCGGGGGTGGATTCCAGTTACGTCTGTTCAGTGAGACTTTTTCCATGATTCCTTCCCAAGTCAAACTCGTCGAAGTGGGTCCGCGAGACGGATTGCAAAACGAAAAGTCACCGGTAGACACTGCTGCCAAGGTCGAACTCGTTCACCTGTTGCAGGCGGCCGGACTGCGCGAGATCGAGGTCACGAGTTACGTCAGCCCGAAGTGGGTGCCGCAGATGGCCGACAACGCTGCCGTGATGTCGGCGGTGGTGCGGCAACCGGGTGTGCGCTACTCGGTGCTCACGCCCAACCTCAAGGGCTTCGAGGCCGCCTTGGCCGACCCGGCCATTCGGCCCGACGAGATCGTCGTGTTCGCCGCCGCGACCGAAGCCTTCAGCCAGCGCAACATCAACTGCAGCATCGAAGAAAGCATCGAGCGCTTTCGCCCGGTGGTGGCGGCTGCGCACGCGCACGGCATCAAGGTGCGCAGCGCGATTTCATGCGCGCTGGGGTGCCCGTACCAGGGCGAGGTGACGCCTGACGAGGTCGAGCGTGTCGTGCTGCTGATGAAGGCGATCGGTGTCGACCATTGCGGCGTGGCCGACACCATCGGCGTGGGCACGCCGCAGCGTGTGCAGGCGGCGATGGAGCGGGCGCTGAAGCACTTCCCGCTCGCCGAGGTGAGCGGCCATTTCCACGACACCTACGGCCAGGCGCTGCCCAACATCTACGCCTGCCTCGAGATGGGCCTCCACACTTTTGACGCCAGCGTGGCCGGCCTGGGAGGCTGCCCGTATGCGAAGGGCGCAACCGGCAACGTCGGCACCGAAGACGTGCTGTTCATGCTGAACGGCCTGGGCATCGAGACCGGCATCGACATCGACAAGCTCGTCGACGCGGCGGCCTTCATTTCTGGCGTGCTCGGCCGCAAGCCGGTGTCGCGCTCGGGCAATGCGCTGCTGGCCAAGCGCGCGGCGTCCGAAGCCACGGCATGAGCGACGGGGCGTTGCACGATCGCCCCGAAGGCTTCCGCCGCGTCAGCGCGCTGCTGGCCGAGCAGAAGCATCCGCACGCGCCGCTGTTTCTCGACGTCGCCGCGCGCACCGCGCAGGAGGCGGCCGACGCGCTCGGCGTCAGCGTCGGCCAGATCGCCAAGAGTGTGGTCTTCAAGCGCAAGCTCGACGCGGCGGCCGTGCTGGTCGTGGCTTCGGGTGACAAGCGGGTCGACGAACGCAAGGTGGCTGCGCTCGTCGGTGCCGTGGGCCGCGCCGACGCCGAGTTCGTGAAGGCCGCCACCGGTTTCACGATCGGCGGCGTGGCGCCGCTCGGCCACAGCACACGGCCGGTGCTGCTGATCGACCGCGAGCTGTTTCGCTTCACCGAACTCTGGGCCGCGGCCGGCCACCCGAATGGCGTTTTCAGGCTCAGCCCGGAACAATTGGTCCAGCTTACCGCCGCACCGGTGCAAGACGTGGTGCAAGCGTGACATTTGAGCTGCAGCGGGCCGAAAGATGAGCCGGCCTGCCGCGACACAGCTTCATCTCGTCAACCCCGGAGGCTTGCATGAAGCGCCGCCAATTTCTGCAGACCGCGCTGGCCGCCGGCCTGGTTTCGTCCGCCGCGTTGCAAGCGCAAGCGGTCGCCGCCGCATCACTCGTCGGTACCACGCTCGAAGGCCGGCCCTACGACATGCGGGCCGAGCAGGGCAAGGTCGTGCTGGTGTTCTTCTGGTCGACCGACTGCGCCGTGTGCCGCGACAAGATGCCCGAGCTGCGTCTCAACTTCGAGGCCTGGCGCAACAAAGGCTTTCAGCTCGTGGCCGTCAATGCCGACAGGTCGATCTCTGCCGTGCGCGACTACCAGGCGGTTGTCGACAGCATGGTGCCGAAGGCGCAGCGCTTCCCGTCACTGTGGCGCGGCGCGGCGGCGCACCGCGACAACTTCGGCCTGGTGCCGCAGATGCCGACCACGTTCGTGCTCGACCGCAAGCACAAGGTGGTCAACGAGATCCGCGGCCGAATCGCGCCGAGCTTGTGGGACGATATCGCCGAACTCGTGCTTGCGTGAAATCTCTTGCCTGAAGACTCAATGAACGAACCCGCCGTTGCCAGCCCTTGCACCAGTGTGTGCCGCATGGACGCTCGCACCGGCTGGTGCGAAGGCTGCCTGCGCACGCTCGACGAAATCGCAGCGTGGTCCGACCTCGACGACGCGAACAAGCGCCGGGTCTGGCAGCTACTAGACCAGCGACGCGCCAGCGGCGAAGTCACGTGGGTGAATGCCGCGTGAAGCATCTGGTCTTCTGGTTCGATCCGATCTCGCCGTTTGCCTACCTGGCGTTCGAGCGCTTGCCGCAGGTGCTCGAAGGCTTGTCGGTCGAAGTGAGCTACCGGCCGCTGCTGTTCGCGGGCCTGCTCAAGCACTGGGGCCAGAAAGGGCCGGCCGAGATCGAGCCCAAACGCGCCTGGACCTTTCGCCACGTGCACTGGCTCGCGCACCAGCACGGCATCGAGATGCAGACGCCTGCGCAGCACCCGTTCAACCCGCTCGCTTTGCTGCGCCTGATGCTGGCCTGCGCGCCGGCCGGTGGCACGCCGAGCCGCTTCGTTTGCGAGCACGTGTTGCGCCATGTGTGGCGCGGCGGTCTCGACGCCACCAACGCCGAGCGCATCGCCGCCTTGGCGGCCGAACTGGCCCCCGCACGCGAGCCCGGTGCCGATGCCGTCAAGCGCGAGCTCGTTGCCAGCACCGAAGCCGCGGTCGCGCGTGGCCTTTTCGGTGTGCCGACGATCGAACTCGACGGCCGCCTGTTCTGGGGCCTCGACAGCCTCGACATGCTCTCTGCCAGCCTGCGCGGCGAGCCCTGGTTCAGCGGCCCGGCTTGGGGCGCCGCTGGCGTGCCGCAGCCCGGGGTGCAGCGCAAACGCTGACGGCCTGCGCGCTGCGGGCCGCAGCCGCGCCCCCAGACAAACCCTGAAAGACTCACATCGAGAAATCAAACCTCAGGGTTTCGCCTGAGTTTGTAAGCGTGCGTTAAGGCTCGTGTCAGCCAACGGTCAGAGGCGGCCTCCAACATACGCCCCCAGCGCACCAGCAGGTGCCGCTTACTCTTTGAGGAGACACATCAATGGCAACCACAGTGGCAGCAGGCTCGAAAGTCGGCCAGCCCATGACGAAGGAAGAGAAGAAGGTCATCTTCGCTTCCAGTCTGGGCACGGTATTCGAGTGGTACGACTTCTACCTCTACGGCACCCTGGCCGTCATCATCGGCAACCAGTTCTTCTCGGCGCTTGACCCCAACTCGCGCACGATCTTCTCGCTGCTGGCATTTGCCGCTGGCTTCCTGGTGCGGCCATTCGGCGCGCTGGTGTTCGGGCGCCTCGGCGACATGATCGGGCGCAAATACACCTTCCTGGTGACGATCGTGATCATGGGCCTGTCGACCTTCATCGTCGGCGTTCTGCCCAGCTACGCTTCCATCGGCGTCGCGGCGCCGATCATCCTGATCGGCCTGCGCATGCTGCAAGGCCTGGCACTGGGCGGCGAGTACGGCGGCGCGGCGACCTACGTCGCCGAGCACGCACCGCACGGCAAGCGCGGTCTGTTCACCTCGTGGATCCAGACCACCGCGACGCTCGGCCTCTTCCTGTCGATCATCGTCATCATCAGTACCCGCACCCTGGTTGGAGAAGCTGCCTTTGCCGACTGGGGCTGGCGCGTGCCGTTCCTGGTGTCGGTGTTCCTGCTCGGCGTCTCGGTGTGGATCCGGCTCAGCATGAACGAGTCGCCGGCCTTCAAGAAAATGAAGGAAGAGGGCAAGACCTCGAAGGCACCGCTGACCGAGTCGTTCGCCAAGTGGTCGAACCTGAAGATCGTGATCATCGCGCTCGTCGGCCTGACCGCCGGCCAGGCGGTGGTCTGGTACACGGGCCAGTTCTATGCGCTCTTTTTCCTGACGCAGTCGCTGAAGGTTGATGGCGCCACCGCGAACATTCTGATCGCGGCATCGCTGATCATCGGCACGCCGTTCTTCATCGTGTTCGGTGGTCTGTCCGACAAGATCGGCCGCAAGCCGATCATCATGGCCGGCTGCCTGATCGCGGCACTGAGCTACTTCCCGCTGTTCGGGGCGCTGACCGCGGCCGCGAACCCCGAACTCGCCGCCGCCCAGGCCAAGAACAAGGTCGTCGTCGTTGCCGACCCGGCACGCTGCTCGTTCCAGTTCAACCCGACCGGCGTCGCCAAGTTCACCAGTTCATGCGACATCGCGAAGCAGGCGCTTGCGGCGTCGTCGGTGAGCTACGACAACGAGGTGGGGCCGGCTGGCTCGACCGCTCAGATCAAGGTTGGCGAAACGGTGATCCCCGGCATCGAGCATGCGGGCCTCACGCCCGACGAGATCAAGAAGAAAGACGGCGAGTTCAGGAAGTCGATCACCGACACGATCAGGGCCGCCGGCTATCCGGCCAAGGCCAAGCCGATCGACTTCATGAGCGCCCAGTGGTGGAAGATCGTCGGCATCCTGTCGATCCTGGTGATCTTCGTCACGATGGTCTACGGCCCGATCGCGGCGATGCTGGTCGAGATGTTCCCGACGCGCATTCGCTACACCTCGATGAGCCTGCCGTACCACATCGGCAATGGCTGGTTCGGCGGCTTCCTGCCGGCCACCGGCTTTGCGATCGTGGCGCAGACCGGCAACATGTACAACGGCCTGTGGTACCCGATCATCGTCGCCTCGATGACCTTCGTGGTCGGCATGCTGTTCGTGAAAGAGACCAAGGACGTGGACATCTACAAGAACGACTGATCACCCTGAACGCGGCCCGTTTCGGGCCGCTGACACTGCAAAACGAAAGCCGGCCGGTCGAAAAAGACCCGGCCGGCTTTTTTCATGGCGCGGCTCAGTCGCCGCCCGAGGCGGCTTCCTTGAGGCCCCCTCAGAAGTAGCCGTTGACGAGCGCCTCCAGGCGCTCTTGCTGCCCGGATCGCGCCTTGGGGTCGAGGCCAGTCTTCTCGACCAGATCGGCAAGGTCGGCCAGGGAACGCTTGCCCGCGAGGATGGCCTTGCCCTGCTTGGCGTCCCAGCCCGCATACCGCTGGTCCAGGTGCTGCTGCAGCGCCTGTTCTTGAATCATGGCTTCGGCCACCAGAAGGCCGCGCGCGCAGAGGTCCATGCTGGTGGCGTGCGCCCAGACGAGGTCGTCGGCATCGATGGATTGGCGCCGCAGCTTGGCATCGAAGTTGAGTCCGCCGCGCCCGAGTCCGCCGCCCTTCAGCACCTGGTACATCGCCATCCCGACCTGCTGCAGGTTGTTGGGAAACTGGTCGGTGTCCCAACCGAGCTGCTCGTCGCCGCGGTTCATGTCGAGCGAGCCGAAGATGCCCAGCGCCTGTGCGAGCGCGATCTCGTGCTCGAAGGTGTGGCCGGCCAGGAGCGCGTGGTTCTGCTCGATGTTGACCTTGACTTCCTTTTCGAGACCGTTCGCCTGCAGGAAGCCGAACACCGTGCCCACGTCATAGTCGTACTGGTGCTTGGTGGGTTCCCCCGGCTTGGGCTCAATGAGGATCTGCCCCTTGAAGCCAATCTTGTGTTTGTGCTCCACCACCATGTTCAGGAAGCGGCCGAGCTGCGCGAGCTCGCGTTTCAGGTCGGTGTTCAGCAAGGTCTCGTAGCCTTCGCGGCCGCCCCACAGCACGTAGTTGGCACCCTTGAGTTGATGCGTCACCTCAAGCACGTTTTTCACTTGTGCTGCTGCGTAGGCAAAGACTTCGGGGTCGGGATTCGTCGCCGCACCAGACATGTAGCGCGGGTGCGAAAACAAGTTGGCCGTGCCCCACAGCAGCTTGATGCCGGTGTCGCTCATCTTGCGTGCGAACACATCGGCGATTTCGCGAACGTGGCGGTTCGATTCGGCCAGCGTTGCGCCTTCGGGTGCCACGTCGCGGTCGTGAAAGGTGAAGTACGGCGCGTCGACGATGCGAAACAGGTCGAAGGCCACGTCGGCCTTGTGGCGCGCCTGCTCCATCGGGTCACCCGCACCGTGCCAGGGCCGCTCATAGGTCGCGTCGCCGAAGGGGTCGGTGCCGCCGCCAACGAAGCTGTGCCAATAGCAGATGGCGAAGCGCAACTGCTCTTGCATCGACTTGCCGAGCACCTTGCGGTTCTTGTCGTAGTAGCGATAGGCAAAGGGCTCGGCTTCGCTGGCCTTGAACTCGGGGCCGCGGTAGGCGATCGGCTGGCCGAAGGAGAAGTACGACGGGCGGTTGGCTGCGACCGTGGCCTTGCGAACGAGCTTGCTTGGATTTTTCATTCGATGTCCGGAGGTTGGTGGGGTGATGTCGCCGACAGCGTCGGCCGGGCTGCGCGAGAGTGGACCGGCTGCGGCGCGTGCCGCATCAGCCTGTAGAGGTCTTGCCATCGGGCATGGGCTTCGTCGTACTGGCGTGCGAGTGCCGCGGCCGGTTCGAAGCTGCGCACGCGCGCCGGCTTGGGAAACACGAGCTCGCCGTCCACCGCGGCGCGAGCAAGCCGCGCCGCGCCGAGCGCGCAGCCGTGCTCGCTGCCTTCGATCTGATGCAAGGGCATGTCGAGCACGTTGGCGAGCACCTCGCACCAGAAGGCCGAGCGCGCGCCACCGCCGATGAGATCGGCTTCAGCAAGGCGCGTCCCGGCGCTCGCGAGTGCATCGCGCGCATCGCGAAACGCATACGCCACGCCTTCGAGCACCGATTGCGTCATCGACGCGGAAGTGGTCGAGGCCGAGAGTTGCAGGAAGCCGCCACGCACGACGGTGTCGTTGTGCGGCGTGCGTTCGCCGGACAGGTAGGGCGCGAACCAGCAATCGGCCGGCCCTGCGGGTGCGGCCGGCAATGCAGCCAGCAAGGCCGCTTCGTTCGTGCCCGCAATCCCGGCCCACCACGACAAGCACGACGCCGCCGACAGCATCACGCCCATCTGATGCCAGGTGTTCGGCAATGCGTGGCAAAAAGCGTGTACGGCCTTGTCGGGTGCCGGCGCGAAGGCGCCCGTGGTCGCCCACAGCACGCCGGAAGTGCCCAGTGAGACAAACGCGTCGCCCGCGTTCACCGCGCCCACACCCACCGCGCCGGCCGCGTTGTCACCCGCCCCGCCGGCCAACATCGGCGCGCGATCGAAACCCCAGCGCGCCACCCACTCCGGCAGCAGTTCGCCGGCACGCGCGCTGCCTTCGACGAGTTGCGGCATCTGCGCCTCATCGAGCCCGCAGGCAGCGAGCAGTTCGTTCGACCAGCGCCGCGCCGCCACGTCCAGCCACAGCGTGCCCGAGGCATCAGACATGTCTTCGATGAAGCTGCCGCAGAGCTTCCAGCGAAGCCACGCCTTGGGCAGCAGCACCTTGTGGATCCGCTCGAACACTTCGGGCTCGTTCTCGCGCACCCACATGAGCTTGGGCGCCGTGAAACCCGGCATGGCCGGGTTGCCGGTGAGGCTGCGCAAGCGAGGCGCATCGCGTTCGAGCTGCGCGCATTGCGCGGCGCTGCGGCCGTCGTCCCACAGCATGCAGGGGCGCAGGGTCGTGCCGTCCTGGTCGATCAGCGTCGCGCCGTGCATCTGACCAGACAAGCCGATCGCCCTCACTGCAGCGAGTTGCCCTGGATGCGCAGTCTTCAGTTCATCGAGGCATCGGCAGGTTGCGTCCCACCATTGCTGTGGCTCCTGCTCGGACCACCCGGGTCGCGGCCGCTGCACGGTGAGAGGCGCGGTCGTCGTCGCAACGACACGCGCGTCGTCGAGCAGCAGCGCCTTCACGCCCGAGGTGCCGAGGTCGATGCCCAGGGTGATCACGACAGCTTGCCCTTGCGCTTGCGATTGCCCGCGCCCGTGCCGCCCGCCCGGCTCGCGCCGGCCTCGCGCGCCAGGCCGTGCAACGTGGCACGGCCCATGTTGTCGTCAATGTCTGTCGGCATGGATGTGAGTATGAGGTAGGAACAACATCGTATTCCTGGGGAAAGTTCTTCTGTGGAACTCTCGTCTTGCGGCATCCAGAAGGTCCTGATGTGCGCCCCCTGCCGGAGCGCGCTTCGTGTCGATTCATACAGCGATGCTCAGCCCGTCGATTCAACGGCCTCGGGCGCTTTGCCGGGGGAACTTTCCTGCCCGCTGCGTCGGCTGCGAGCGAGCTCCCGACGCTTGCGGAATGCAGCATATTCCTGGTCGGCCAACACCCCGATCAGGATCACCGATCCACTCACCGCGAAATTCAGCGACGAAGGAATGCCCAGGAGGTTGACGAGATTTTGCAGGATCTGAAGCAGGATCGTACCCAGCACGACACCAACGATGGACCCTTCGCCGCCGCGCAGCGAGAAGCCCCCCAGGACCGCGGCCGCGATCGCATACAGCTCGTAGAAGTTGCCGTGTGAACTCGGCAGGATCGAACGTGTGTACATGGCCAGGAAGATCGCCGACAACGCCGTCAACACAGCGCAGATGACGTACGCGGCGATGATCACGCGGTCGGTTCGAATGCCCGAAAAGCGCGCCGCCTCCTCGTTCTTGCCCACGGCGTAGAGATACCGACCGAACATGGAGCGGTGCAGCACCACCCACATCACGGCCGCCAGCACCAGCATCAGGAAGAACGAATGCGGGATCGAAATGGACTTCATCGCACCGTGGCTGGCGATGGCCAGCAGGTCGGTGCGGCCCGTCGTGATGAACTCGAGATCTTCGAAGCGCATGCCGTAGGGAAATCCGGCCGTGGCGTCCTGTGTGTAGAAGCGGGCGACTCCACGGTAGATCAACAGTCCGCACAGCGTCACGACAAAGGGCTGCATGTGCATCTTCGTGATGAGCAGCCCGTGCCCCAGGCCCAGGAGGAAGCCAATGGCCAGCACGAGCGGGACGGCCAGTGGCCAAGGTACGCCGAGGTTGGCGATGAGGTCGACGAATATCACCCCGAGCAGCGCGATCATCGAGCCGACCGACAATTCGATGCCGCCGGTGATGATCACGAAAGCCTGCGCGATCGCGAACATGCCGAACAGCCCGACGAGATTGGCCGTGTTGGCGATGTTGATCGGCGACAGGAAGAGCGGGTTGATGAGCGCAACGACCGTACCGACCACGAGAATGAGAACGAAGAGCCCGGTGTCTTTTTTGAGATTGAGCATGGGATGTCGCCCTGTCTGAATTCAGTGCGTGACTTCGGCCGCTTCTTCCGCGCCCATCGCCAGCTCCAGGATGTTGGCCTCGCTGCATTGCGCTCGTTCGAGTACGCCGGTTATCCGCCCGCTGCGCATGACGGCGACACGGTCGGAAACCCCGATCACTTCTTCCATGTCCGAGGAAATCATCAGCACCGCGACGCCCTTGTCCGCGAGGCGACGCATGAGGCGGTAGATCTCTGACTTGGCGCCGACATCGATCCCACGGGTGGGTTCGTCGAAGATGATGAAACGGGGGTTCATCGCCAACCACTTGGCGAGCACGACCTTCTGCTGATTGCCGCCTGACAGCGACCCCGCCCGCGCCCGAACATTCGGCGCCCGGATGCCCAGCTCGCCCCGGCTCTTCTCGGCCTGCGCGCGCTCGAGCTCACTGGAGACCATCATGGCACGTGAATACGCGGCCAGATGGGGCAGCGTGATGTTCTCGCTGATCGCGAAGTCGAGCAGCAGGCCCATGGCCTTGCGGTCCTCGGGGACGAGAAACACGCCGGCCTTCACTGCGTCTGCGGCCCCGTTGAACCGCACCGGCTTGCCTTCCAGCATCACGGTGCCGCCCGCGAGTCGGTCGACACCGAAGATGGCGCGCGCGAGTTCGGTCCGGCCGGCGCCGACCAGGCCGGCGAGCCCCAGGATCTCCCCGCGGCGAAAGGCAATGCTGACTGGTTCGAGCGGATGGCTGGCCGTGCGCAGCGCATGCACGGACAAAGCCACCTCACCAGGTCGGTCGGCCGGGCCCATGTAGGCGACCTTGAGGTCGCGGCCGACCATCAGCCTGACCATCGCGTCGTGGTGAATCGCTTCGCGGTCGAGGTGCCCCGCGAGGCGACCGTCGCGCAGCACGATCACGCGATCACAGGCCTGGACCACTTCGGTCAGTCGGTGCGAAACGAAGATGAAAGCGATGCCCTGCGCCTTGAGGCCTGCGATCACGTTGAGCAGCCTGTCGGTTTCGGATATTGGCAGGCTCGAGGTCGGCTCGTCGAGGATCACGAGCCTGGAGTTGAAGCTCAGGGCCTTTGCGATCTCGACCATCTGCCGTTGAGCCAGCGAAAGGCCCGACACCTCAGAGGATGCCGAAAAATTGGCCCCCAGCCGGTCCAGGTGTGGCTGCACCATGGCATGCAGCCGCTCGGTGTCGACGAGCCGCAACGCACCGAACTTCGTCGGTTCGCGTCCGATGAATATGTTGGCCGCCACGTCGAGGTTGTCGAACAGGTTCAGTTCCTGGTGGACGAAGGCAATGCCGGCACGCATCGAATCGGACACCGTCAACGATCCCCGGGCGACCCCATCGATCTCGATGCTGCCGCAGTCGGGTGAGGTGACGCCTCCCAGGATCTTCATCAGCGTCGATTTGCCCGCGCCGTTCTCGCCAACGAGGCCGATCACCTCGGCGGCCTCGACCTCCATGGAGAAGCCGGACAGAGCCACCACGCCGGGATAGGTCTTGCCGATCCCGGTGAGCTTGAGAAACGGCGACCCCTCGCTGCGCATCAAGACTTCAGCTTGGCCTGGAGATCGGCCTTGAACTGGTCGACGTTGCGCTTGTCCACGACGATGCCGGGAATGATGATCAAACCGTCTTTCGGAACCTTGGCCCGGTTACCCTTCTGAAACTCGGCCAGGAGTTTCATGCCCTGGTAGCCCCATTCGTAGGGCTGTTGAACCACCGTGCCGGCGAACGCGCCTTCCTTGATGGCGCCCAGAGTGATCGGGTCTTCATCGAAGGCGATGACCGTGATCTTGCCGAGCTTGCCAGAGTCCCGCAGCGCCTCGTAGATGCGCGGCGGGTTGTACGAGTAGAAGCCGACCATGCAGTTGATTTCCGGGCGTGCGACGAGAACGTCATCCACGTTGGCGCGGGCGCGGGCCTGATCATGGTCGTCGGTCCGCACGTCGACCATCTGAATGTTGTGCTTGCTTGCCACCTGCTTGAAGCCTTCGATGCGTTCGCGCGCGTTGTCGGAACCCGTGTTGCCGACGAAGCCCATGCACTTGCCGCCCTTGGGCATCGCCTTGGCGGCGATCTCGCCGGCGTTGCGGCCGAGGTCGGTGTTCGATGAGCCGATGTACGCGAGCCGTTTGGAGTTTGGCGCATCGCTGTCGAAGGTGAGCAAGGGCACGCTCGACCCGATCTTGTTGAGCATGTCGATCTGCGTCTTCGGATCAAGCACCGACACTGCAACCGCCGCCACGCCTGCCGCCATCAAATCTTCGAGGAGACGTTGCTGGATGGCCGCATCGCCGCGCTCGGGATACTTGAACAGAAGCTCGTAGTTCGGAAGCTCCCTCTGCGCCTTGCGCACACCGGCTTCCGCAAGCTTCCAGAAGTCGGACGGGCCATTCACCACGAAGGCAAGTTTGGGCTTGTTCTGCGCTGCGGCCATGCCGCCCACCATCAGCGCAACGACGGCGCCCGCGAGCGCCCATACTTTCAGCTTTCTCATCGATGTCTCCTCTTGTTGAAATGACCCGGCTCGCGGTCTGGACCCGACGTCCAACCGACGGCCCTCGCCGCGAGCCCCTGGATACGGACCGATTTGGAAGTGCCGGGGTTATGAAAGCGCCTCTGCCATCGTGCGCATCCGCACCTGAATGACACGAGAACCTGCTGGCTGTGAACACGCAAAGAGAACGGCCGCAGCGACGTCTTCGGCCTCCAGCATTTCGGACTGCTTGACGCTCGCCTCCGTGCGACCCTTGCCCAGCGCGAATTCGGTCTTCACGCCGCCTGGGCAGATCGTGCCCACCTTGATCCCATAAGGCCGCAACTCCTTGTCCAGCCCCTCGGCGAAACCGACCTGCGCGAACTTGGTGGCGCAGTAGACGGCTTCTCCAGGGAAGCCGTACACGCCAGCCATCGACGAGATGATGAGGACGAGGCCCTCGCCCTGCTTGATCATCACCGGCACCACATGCCGCGAAAAGAGGAAGGTGGACCGCATGTTCACGTCCATCATCTCCGCATAGTCGTCGAGGCTCGTATCGATCAGCTTCTTGTAGTTGCCCATGCCGACGTTGTTGATGAGCATGTCGATGCAACCGAACTCAGACATGGCCGCCTCGACGGCGCGGATCGATGTCGCCTCGTCTCGGGCGTCGCCGACGATGGCGAGGCCTTCACCGCCCAGCGATCGCACCTCCTGAATCAGGGCATCAATGCGTTCGCCACGCCGAGCCGACAGCACGAGGCGAGCGCCTTCGCGCGCCAACGCTCGTGCGCTCGCCTGCCCAATGCCGGCGCTGGCTCCGGTGATGATGGCAACTTTGCCCGCAAGCCTTCCCGCCATAATTTTCTCCAATGTCTCTTGCGTTGATCGTGTTGAGCGCTCATGCTCCACGGCACTTTGCGTTCTGCGATCCATATCGTCGTCCGTGGTCGCCAGCGCGTCCAATGGCCAATGCAGATCGAATGCATCTAATCCGTAGATAGAGGACTCAGTGGCTTATGGAACTGCGCCATCTCCAGCACTTCCTTGCGGTCGCCGAGGAGCAGAGCTTCACTCGGGCGGCGCAGCGTGTTCACATCGTCCAGTCTGCGTTGTCCACGTCGATTCGCGCACTTGAAGAGGAGTTGCGGGCCAAGCTCTTTATCCGCGGCGCGAGACAGGTGCGGCTGACGCCGGCCGGCCGGGCGTTTCTTGCCACCGCGCGCGAGACGCTGCGCGTCATCGATGTCGGCCGTGAGACGATCGCCGACATCGAGGGACTGCGGGCCGGATCGTTGTCCCTGGGTACGGTGCACAGCCTGCCGGCGTTTCTCGATCTGCCGTCGCTCATCGCGCGCTTTCACGCGCTCAATCCAGGCATTGAAGTTCGTCTGCGCCAAGGTGACACGGCCAGCTTGCTGGAGCAATTGCAGAACGGGCGGCTGGATCTCGCGTTCCTGCCCCTGCTCGATCCACCCGATGACATCGTCACCGCGGTCATCGCCTGCGAAGACATGGTGGTCGCCACCACGCCCGACCATCCCATTGCGAGGCGCGAGGGTGTTCCACTGCATGAGCTCCTCATCTACCCCTTCGTGGACTTCGAGATCGGCTGGGGCACACGGCCACTCATCGATCGTGCATTCGCGCAGGCGGGTATTCAGAGGCGCACTGCGTTCGACGTCACCGACATCGAGACGCTCATCGACTTGATTGGCCAGGGGCTCGGCATCGGTCTTCTGCCCAGACCGATTGCCGAGATGCGCGGCTCGAGGATCGCAATCGCGGGTTTGATCGAGCCCGAGATTTGCTGGGAACTCGTCGTCGCACACCTTCGTTGCGAAGGCGCCGATCCGGTCAACGGCGCGGCACGGGCGTTTCTGAATCTGCTTGACGTGCCATGACGTACCGGTTCTTCTATTTCTCCACGAGAGCGGTTTCAGCTTCTCGAATCTGGCATCGCTTCCTCACCTCTCGTTGGCTGGCGCCTTTGCGACAGGGACGCACGGATCGGGCGTGGCGAACCCGGTGCTCGCAGCGAGCGCAGCTGGCACCTTGTTTTCCGGTGTGAAGCCCGTCCATGTTGTCGAGGCACTTCGGCCGTCGGCAACGGGGCTCAGCCCGCCGCTTCATCCGTCTGAAGGCGCCTCAGACAGTTCAAGCAAAGGCAACTCCTGAACCGCTCCCGCAGCCCCTGCAAGGTCGCCTCATTCAGCTTCACCCCACCACAGGCACAAGGCACGCTGTCATTCACCCCGCAATGAAAAGCACCGCCACAGCGCGGGCAAGCGCTGTTGATTTGAGTGCTTGCCTCAGCGTGCAAACAAGCCCTTGTGCTGCTCGCGCAGCAGGTTCTTCTGCACCTTGCCCATCGTGTTGCGCGGCAGTTCGTTCACCACGAACACCTGCTTGGGCACCTTGAAGTTGGCGATCTTCGACTTCAGCTCGCCGATCAAGGCCGCTGCGTCGGGCGGGGTGCCCGGGCGCGCCACCACGACCGCGACCACGGCTTCGCCGAAGTCGGCGTGCGGCACGCCGATCACCGCGCTTTCGGCCACACCCGGCATGTCGTTCAGGTATCCCTCGATCTCGGCCGGGTAGACGTTGTAGCCGCCGCTGATGATCAGGTCTTTGCTGCGGCCGACGATGTGCACATAAGCGCGCGCGTCGATCTTGCCCACGTCGCCGGTCTTGAACCAGCCGTCGGCGGTGAACTCTTCTTTCGTTTTCTCGGGCATGCGCCAGTAACCGTGGAACACGTTCGGGCCTTTCACCTGGATGTCGCCGATCTCGTCGACCGCACAGGCCTTGCCGTTTTCGCCCTGCACGCGCAGGCCGACCCCGGGCAGCGGGAAGCCGACCGTGCCACCGCGGCGTTCGCCAAGCTGCGCGTGGTACGGGTTGGACGTGAGCATCGCGGTTTCGCTCATCCCATAGCGTTCGAGAATCGTGTGGCCGGTGCGCTCGCGGAAGTCGTTGAAGGTTTCCATCAGCAGCGGCGCCGAGCCGGCGACGAAGAGGCGCATGTTCCGGCACACCTCTTTCGTGAGGCCCGCTTCGCCGAGCAGCCGCACATAGAGCGTGGGCACGCCCATGAACACGGTGGATTCGGGCAAGCGCGCGAGCACGGCTTTCGGGTCGAACTTGCTGAACCAGATCATCTTGCTGCCGTTGATCAAGGCGCCGTGCGACGCCACGAACAGGCCGTGCACGTGGAAGATGGGCAGTGCGTGGATCAGCACGTCGCCCGCCTTCCAACCCCAGTAGTCTTTCAGCGTCAGCGCGTTCGAGCGCATGTTGCCGTGGCTCAGCATCGCGCCTTTGCTGCGCCCGGTGGTGCCGCTGGTGTAGAGAATTGCCGACAGATCGTCGGCTTCCTTGTGGGCCGGAGTGTGCTCGTCGCTGCGTGGCGCAGCGCGGTCGAGCAGGCTGCCGCTGCGGTCTTCGTTGAGCGTGAAGACGTGTTCGGTGCCGGCCTTGAAGGCGATCTTGCTGACCCAGCCGAAGTTCTTGCCCGAGCACACCACCACGCTCGGCTCGGCGTTGCCGATGAAGTATTCGATCTCGCTGCCCTGGTAGGCGGTGTTGAGCGGCAGGTAAACATAACCTGCGCGCAGCACGGCCAGGTACAACATCAGCCCTTCGACCGACTTTTCGGTCTGCACCGCCACACGCGCGCCGGCCGGCAGGCCGAGCGAATCGAGCAGGTTGGCGATGCGGGCGGTCGCGCGGTCGAGATCGCGCCAGCTGTAGCGCAGCAGCGGCCCGTCGGCGGTTTCGATGGCGGTGGTGTCAAGATCGGCGGGGAACGCCGTGCGCAACGCAGCAAACAGATTGTGGTTCATCAAGTCTCCGGGTCGGCCGTTCATCCGCGCTGAAAGCGCGCCGGCCTCTTCTCGATGAAGGCTGTCACGCCTTCGCGGTGTTGGGGGCTGTCGGCATAGGCGAAATGGGCACGCCGCTCGAGTTCGCTCGGCCCGCCGGCGGCAAGCTGGCGCAGCGTCTGTTTGTTGATGCGGGCGGCCTGCGGCGACAGCGCCGCGATGTGCGCAGCGCGGCGGGCCGCCTGCGCGGCGACGGCATCGTCGGGCACCACGGTGTGCACGAGCCCGTGCTGCAGCGCCGCAGCCGCATCGAGCAGGCGCGCTTCGAGCAACATCTCGCGCAGCAGCGCAGCACTCGTCACGCCGTAGAGCAAAGCGAGTTCGCCAGGGGCCATAGGAAAGCCGAGCTTGGCGATCGGCGCACCGAAGCGGCTGCTCTCGCCGCAGAGGCGGATGTCGCAGCAGGCCGCGATCTCGAGCCCGCCGCCGATGCAGGCGCCGTCGATCTGCGCAACCAGCGGAATGTCGCAGGCGAGCATTGCGTGCAGCGCCGGCGCCACGGTGTGCTCGTGAAAATCATGCAACCTGATTTCGTCGAATCGAAAGCTCGCGAACTCGTGGATGTCGCCGCCCGACGCGAAGTGGCCACCAGCGCCGGCGACGATCACCGCGCGCGGCGCCGCGTGCGCCGGCCGCGCCTGCAAGTCGTCGAAAAGCCGGCGCAGCTCGCGCCACATCGAGATGTCGATCGCGTTGAGCTTGCCCGGGTTGCTGAGCGTGACCACCGCCACCCCGTGGGTGTCGCTGTCGTTGAAGTCGATCGAGCCGGCCATCGTTTTCACTTCATCATCGCGCTCGGCAACCAGGTCGCGAGCTGCGGGAAGACGCACAGGATCACGATCGCCAGCACCATGCACAGCATGAACGGGAACGCGCCCTTCAGGATCGTGGGCAGTTTCACGTCGGGCGTGATGCCGTTGATGACAAAGAGGTTCAGCCCCACCGGCGGGGTGATCAGACCGAGTTCCATGTTGATGGTGAGCACAACGCCGAACCAGATCGGGTCGAACCCGGCCGCGGTGATGACCGGAATCAGGATCGGCGTGGTCATCAGGATGATGGCCGCGGGTGGCAGGAAGCAACCCGCCACCAGCAGCATCAGGTTGATGGCGGCCAGCACGAGCCAGCGGTTGGCGTGCATCTCGCCAATGGCGGTGGCCACCGACTGCGTCACCTGCAACGACGACATCATGTAGCCGAACAGGATCGACGTGCCGATGATCATCATCAACATGCCCGACTCGCGCAGCCCGTCGCGCAGGATGGCCCACAACGCCATCGGCTGCCAGACGCGGTAGATGACCACCACCATCACGAGGCACAGCGCAGCGCCGACGCCGGCGGCCTCCGACGGCGTGGCGATGCCACCGTAGAGCGCATAGACCACCCCGACGATCACCGCCATGAAGGGCAGCAGCTTGGGCAGCAGCTCGAACTTCTCTTTCAGCGAGTAGATGCGGTCGGCGTCAATCAGCCGGGTGCCGCGCTTCCAGCTCAGAAACAGCGCCCAGGCCATGAACAGGCCGGTCAGCATCAGGCCCGGGATGATGCCGGCAAGGAACAGGCGGCCGATCGAGGTCTCGGACGCGATGCCGTACAGGATCATCGTGATGCTGGGCGGGATCAGGATACCGAGCGTGCCACCGGCCGCGATGGCGCCGGTGGCGAGATCGGCGTCGTAACCACGCTTGCGCATTTCGGGGATGCCCATCTTGCCGATCGCCGCGCAGGTGGCGGGCGACGAACCCGTGAGCGCCGAGAACAGCGCGCAGGCACCGATGTTGGAGATCACGAGCGAGCCCGGCACGCGGTGCAGCCAGCGCGAGAGCGCTTCGTACAGGTCGCTGCCGGCACGCGAGCTGGCCACCGCCGCGCCCATGATGATGAACATCGGCAGGGAGACGAGCGTGAAATCGGTGAGGCCGGCGAAGACCGTCTCGGGCAGGAAGTTGACGCTGTTCCAGCCGTCGAAGACGATCATGAACAACAACGCGACCGCGCCCATGCCGAAGGCGATGGGCAGCCCGGTCGCCAGCACGAGGATGGTCGTGGCGAAGATCAGCAAACCGATCGTCAACGGGGTCATAGCCTGTCCTCGGCCGTGAGACCGAACGCCAGCTCGCGCCCGGTCGCGACGAGCCAGATCTCGGTGATGAATTGCAGGCTCAGCAGCGCCAGCCCGACGGGCACCGACAGGTAGGGAATCCAGAGCCGCGCGCGCCAGATCGACGAGGTGGTCTGGTTGTTGTGCCAGGTCTCGTACCACCACGGCAGCGCGCCGTACAGGAACAACAGGCAGAAGCCGAGTGCGATCACACTGCCGACGAAGTGCAGACGCTTGCGCATCGGCATCGACACCATCAAAGGCAACACGTCGACGGCGACATGGCCGCGCGTCAGCAGGATGTAGGGCGCACCGAGAAAGGTCGCCGCGACGAGCCCGAAGGTCACGAACTCGGTCTGCCAGATCGACGACTGCCCCAGCACGGCACGCACGAAGACCATCTGGCAGACGATGCCGACCGAGAGCAGGATCAGGCCTGCAGAAGCCACCCCGAACACGCGCGAGACGGCATGCACTGCCGCCACCCAGGCGGGCAGCGGCGCGCCGGTTCTACTTGACACTGAGCGCCTTCTCGATCAGCTCCTTGCCGCCCGGCACCTTCTCGGCGAAGAGCTTGTACGAGGTCTTCTGCGCCACGGCGCGCCAGGCATTGGCCTCGGTGTCGGTGAGCGTGACCACCTCGACATTGTTCTTCTTGAAGACGTCGACCATCTTGTCGTCGAGCTTCTTCGACTCGGCCTCGAAAAAGTCTTCGGCCTTCTTCGACGCTGCGGTCAGCGCCTTCTTCTGCGCGTCGTTGAGCTTGTCCCAGCTCTTCATGGAGATCAATACGGGCTCGTACATGAACCACAGCGCGTTGTCGCCTGGCGCCGTCACGCACTTGAGCTGCTCGTAGAGACGAAACGAGACAAAGCTGCCGGTGGACGTGTCGGTCGCCTGCGCGACGCCCTGCTGCAGCGCGTTGTAGACCTCGCTCGAAGGGATCGAGACGATCGACGCGCCCGCGCCGGCCCACATCTGCGAGAAGGTGGCGCCGGCCGAGCGCACCTTCAGGCCAGCGGCGTCTTCGGGCTTGCGGATGCATTTGTCCTTGCTGCCGAACGCGCCGGCCAGCCAGGCGTCGGACAGGACCTTCACGCCGCCCTGCTCGATGATGGCCTTGATGTCTTTCATGAACGCCGAATCGTTCATTCGGCGCGCCTGCGCGTGGCTCTTCACGAGGCCGGGCATCAGCGTCGCGCCGAACTGCGGGTGAAAGCCGGACGCGTAGTCGAGCGGGAACGAGGTCATGTCGATCTGGCCGGTCAGCATGGCCTTCCATTGTTCGTTCGCCTTCACCAGGCTCGAGCCCGGGAAGACCTTGATCTCGAGGCCGACGTTCGCCGCGGCGACGTCGCGCGCGATCATCTGCACCATCTCGTCGCGAACGTCGCCCTTGCCGCCGGGGAACTGGTGCGACGCCTTCAGCGTGATGTTCTCGGCCCACGCGCTGCCCCATGGCAGCGTGGCGGCGAGCAGGCCCGACAGGGCGAGGGTGAGGGCGTGGTGGCGTCTGTACATGGGGTTGTCTCCTTCGTGGGTAGTGGGCCTGGATGGTCTAGAGCAGGGCCGAGACGGCACGCGAATGTGCCACATCGCCTTGCACGAATTTTTCGTGGTGCGCTTCTATCTTCTGCAGATCGTAGAGGTAGTTCACCATCAGCCCGAACGACTGCCGCGCGCCCTTGGCCGACAGGTCACCGAGCGCGTTCAGCCGCTCCAGCCGCGCGCCGTTGTCGAGGTGAAAGCGCGCCACTGGGTCGCCAGCAAGTGCCGGCGAATGAAAGGTCAGATAGTGCGCACCGAGACGCAGCAGCGCTGTGGTCGCATCGGCGCTCAGGGTGCGCAACGCGCCCGCGCCGGTGAGCAACTCGAAGTCGCCGCCGCTGGCCGCCAGCAAAGTCCGGTGTGCATCGGCCAGCGCGAGCGCGCGCGCCTTGGGCAAGCCTTCGATCGTTGCGCCGGCGCGCACCCAGCGTGCGAAGCCCGGCAGCGGCGAGAGCGTGCAGAAGGTTCTGAGCTGCGGCAGCTCGCGCTTGAGTTCTTCGGCCACACGCTTGATCAGGAAGTTGCCGAGCGAGACGCCTTTGAGCCCCGGCTGGCAGTTGCTGATCGAATAAAACGCCGCCACCTTGAACTGGCTCGGTAGCATCGGCTTCGAGGCCTTGTCGATCAAGGGTGCGATCTGCCCGGGCATCTCGGGCAGCAGCGCCACCTCGACGAAGATCAGCGGCTCGTGCGGCAGTTGCGGGTGGAAGAACGCGAAGCAGCGCCGGTCGGGTTGCAGGCGCCGACGCAGGTCGTCCCAGCCGTCGATCTGGTGCACCGCTTCGTGTTTGATGATCTGTTCCAGCAGCTGCGCCGGCGAGTTCCAGTCGACCCGCTGCAACTGCAGGAAGCCGGGGTTGAACCAGCTCGAGAGCAGGTGCAGGAAGTCGGCTTCCACCGCCTGCAGCTCGGGCTTCTTCGCCACGCGGGCGAGCAGCGCCCGGCGCATCGCGACGATGCTCGAGGTGCCGCCCGGCGAGCGGTTGATGCGCCGCAGCAGCTCTTGGCGCGGCGGCTCGGCAGTCTGCGTCAGCCGCGCCAGGTTCTGCGCGTTGGGTGCTTCGGCATAAGCCTGCGCACTTTTCAAGACGGCCTTCGGGTCGGGGCTGAAGTCGCTCGACAGGTGTTCGAAGAACGTGACCTGCTGTTCGTCGGGCAAAGCCGAAAAGCGCGCAAAAAGGTCGTGAGCGATGCCCGCGCTGTTGGCCTCGCCACGCTCGGAAAGAAGACGCTTGCAGTCGACCAGCAGGCCGCGCAGGCTGCGTTCGCTGCCGACCTTGCGGGCAGCGCTTCTCAGTTCATCCAGCATGCGTGACTCCTTGCGATTTTTCGTTGGCGCGCAGTGCCTTCAGCGCGACCAGTTGCGCCATCAGGTGGTCGTGCATCACCCGTTCGGCGCGCACCGCGTCGCGTTGCTCGAACGCGTCGATCAATACGCGGTGTTCGTTGATCGACGCGGCCATGCGGCCCGGCCAGTTGAGCTGGCGCCCGCGCAGCAGGCGCAGGAAACGGCGCAGTTCGTTGGTGGCGCGGTCGAGCCAGCGGTTCGCGGCCAGAGCCTGCACGCGGGTGTGGAAGTCGTGGTTGGCGCGGTAGTAGCCGTCGATGTTGTTGGCGGCTGCGTGTTTTTCGAGCACGTCGTGCAGCCGGCGCAGGCTTTTCACCTCGGCGTCGGTGGCTTTGCGCACCGCCTCGAAAGCACATCGGCCTTCGAGCAGTGCCATCACCGGGAACAGCTCGTCGGCGTCGTCTTCCGACATCTCGGTGACCTTGCAGCCCTGGCGCGGCACCGAAGTCACGAGGCCCTCGGCGGCCAGCACTTTCAAGGCTTCGCGCAGCGGCGTGCGGCTGATCTGCCAGTCGTTCGCGAGTGCCAGTTCGTCGATCCACTGACCGGGAGCGAGCTGGCGTTCGAACACCATGTTTCGAAGCCGGGTTGCGACCTCTTCGTGCATCGATGCCGGGCGCAAGGGGGTGGGGGTGACCATGTCGTGACTCTACAATTCGTAATTCATAATTACAAGTTGGGGTGAATACGGGGCTTCCCGGACCGCGGTGTCGGTCGCGACGACCGGGTGTTTGCCTGCTTACCTGCGTGCCCGGCTCCCGCTACAGTGTCTGCTGTTCGGACACTTTCCCTCGCGATGCCCCGTCACGTCAGCCGTCACCCCCCAGAGCTGCCCGCCGATGCCGACGGTGTGCTCAAGCTCGCCGCGCAGAGCATGTTCGACACCCTCGCCAGCACCGCGATGGGCATGATGGTGGTCGACCGCGAACACCGCATCGTCTGGATCAGCGAGGGCTACAAGCAGTTCCTGCCGAGCCTGGGCCACGCCGAGGAAGACTTCGTCGGCCGGCGTGTCGAAGAGGTCGTGCCCAACACGCTGATGGCGCAGGTGATCGACAGCGGCCAGCCGATCCTCGTTGACCTGCTGAGCAACCATGCCGGCACCTTTCTCGTCAGCCGCTTGCCGCTGCGAGACGCGGCCGGCGACGTGATCGGCGCGATGGGCATGGTGTTGCTCGACCACCCAGAAACCACGATGCAGCCGCTGATGGCGAAGTTCTCGCAGTTGCAGCGCGAGCTGGTTGAAGCGCGTGAACAACTCGCGGCGCACCTCACGCAGCACCGCAAGCCCAAACATTCGCTGGCGAGCTTCGTCGGTGCGAGCGCCGCAGCAGTCGAAGTGAAACGCCAGGCGCGGCGCGTGGCGCAGACCGACAGCACAGTCTTGCTGCTCGGCGAAACCGGCACCGGCAAGGAACTGCTCGCGCACGGCATCCACGCCGCCAGCCTGCGTGCGGCCAAGCCCTTCATCGGCATCAACATCGCGGCCGTGCCCGAGACTTTGCTCGAAGCCGAGTTCTTTGGCGTTGCACCCGGTGCTTACACCGGTGCCGAGCGCAAAGGCCGCGACGGCAAGTTCAAACTGGCCGACGGCGGCACCTTGTTGCTCGACGAGATCGGCGACATGCCGCTCGGCCTGCAGAGCAAACTGTTGCGGGTGCTGCAGGAACAAGAGGTCGAGCCGCTCGGCAGCAACCAGGTGCAGCACGTGGATGTGCGCATCATCGCGGCCACCAGCCGCGACCTGCCGGCCATGGTGGCGGCAGGCAGCTTTCGGGCCGATCTGTACTACCGGCTCAACGTGTTGCCGATTCGCCTGCCGGCGCTGCGCGAGCGCATCGCCGATCTCGAAGCGCTGGTCGAAACACTGGCCGAAGACATTGCCCGCCGCAGCGGTCTGGCGCACAAGAGCGTTTCGGCCGACGCGCTCGATTTGCTGGCGCGCCACCCGTGGCCCGGCAACATCCGCGAGCTGCGCAACGTGCTGGAACAGGCCACGCTGATGACCGACGACCCGCTGCTGACGGCGCGCCACTTCGGTGGCTTGATGGTCGGTGCCGGCGTGACGGCGTGGCGCGACGATGCCGTGGTGCCGGCGCAGTCGCTGCCGCACCGTGCGCTGGCGCCAGAGCGCGTACCCGGCGCGCTTACGACTGAAGCCGCCATCGCGCAGATCAAGCCGCTGCCGCAGGCCGTGGCCGAACTCGAAGCGCGCGCCATCCAGGAAGCGTTGGCGGCGACCGGCGGCAACAAGCTCGCGGCCTCGCGCCTGCTCGGCATCGCCCGCGCCACGCTCTACGAAAAGCTGCTGCTGATCGATGCTCGGCGCGTTGCCTCCACCGGAGGCTGTGGTTGACCGATAACCGGTCAATGTATGGTTAGCGGTCAAGATGAGGTATTGATTTGACCGATATTCATTCAATTTGTTGACCGCTTCGCTCTAAAAGTCACTCTCTGTGACGTTCCGTCTCCCGGCAATCTCGGTGTTTGCCCTAGATTGGTGCTGATGGGCACATGCTTTGCGTTCCGATGTTCCACAGGCCTTATCGGCTGCCAACCTGCAACCCATCCGGAGACCGATTCATGACCCCCACTTTTGCTGCCCGGCGCCCGTCGCGTCGTTTGCTGTTGAGCGTGGTCGCCGCAGGCGCTTCCATCGTCTGCGCCGTGCCCGCAACCGTTCTTGCGCAGTCCAAGGGCGAGATCCGAATTGCCTTGATCGCCAGCAAGACCGGCCCGCTCGAGGCCTACGCCAAACAAACCATCGTTGGTTTCAACATGGGCCTCGACTACGCGACCGGCGGCACGATGATGGTGGCCGGCAAGAAGCTCGTGGTGCTCGAAAAAGACGATCAGGGCAAGCCGGATATCGGCAAGAGCTTGCTCGCCACCGCCTATGGCGACGACAAGGTCGACATTGCCGTGGGCCCGACGGCTTCGCCCGTCGCTTTGGCGATGCTGCCGGTGGCCGAGGAGTACAAGAAGATCCTGCTGGTCGAGCCGGCCGTGGCCGACAGCATCACCGGCGACAAGTGGAACCGGTACATCTTCCGCACCGGGCGCAACTCGAGCCAGGACGCCGCAGCCAACGCCGTTGCACTCGACAAGCCGGGCAACGTGGTCGCCACACTGGCGAACGACAACGCGTTCGGGCGTGACGGGGTCAAGGCGGCCAAGGGCTTCATCAAGCACGCCAAGATCGTTCACGAAGAGTACCTGCCCGCCGGCACCACCGACTTCACCGCGGGCCTGCAGCGCATCATCGACAAGCTCAAGGACCAGCCGGGCAAGAAGTACATCTCGGTGGGCTGGGCCGGCACGCCCGCACCCTTCAGCAAGATCGCCGACCTCGACCTGAAGAAGCGCTACGGCATCGAGCTGGCCACCGGCGGCAACATCCTGCCGGCGATGGTGGCGTACAAGCAGTTCGAGGGCATGGAAGGTGCGCTGTACTACTACTTCGGCATTCCCAAGAACCCGGCCAACGAATGGCTGGTGGCCAACCACTACAAGCAGTTCAAGGCGCCGCCAGACTTTTTCACGGCGGGCGGCATGAGTGCGGCCATCGCGGTCGTCGAGGCGCTGAAGAAGACCGGCGGCGATACGGGTACCGAGAAGCTGATCAAGACCATGGAAGGCATGAGCTTCGAGTCGCCCAAGGGCAAGATGACCTTCCGCAAGGAAGACCACCAGGCGATGCAGAGCATGTACCACTTCAAGATCAAGGTCGACCCGGCGTTCGCCTGGGGCGTGCCGGAACTGGTGCGCGAGATCAAGCCCGAAGAGATGGACATTCCGATCCGGAACAAGCGCTGACGCGCTCGTTCCGGCGAGCCGGTTAATCACCGCTCCCCAGGCCCCCTCCGAGAGGGGGTTCCAGTCAGAACCACGAACTGACGGTGCTTTGCCGTGCTCGAAACTCAGAATCTCACCATTCGCTTCGGCGGCCACGTCGCCGTCGATCATGTCAGCTGCGCTTTCCAGCCCGGCACGCTGACCGCGATCGTCGGCCCCAACGGTGCCGGCAAGACGACCTACTTCAACCTGATCTCGGGGCAGCTTCGTGCCACCGAAGGCTCGGTCAAGCTGAACGGCACAGACATCACGAACGAAGCCGCGTCGGCCCGCACCCACCGCGGCCTCGGCCGTGCGTTCCAGCTCACGCAGTTGTTCCCGAACCTGTCGGTGATCGAGAACGTGCGGCTGGCCGTGCAGTCGCGCCGCAAGCAGGGCCTGAACCTGTGGTCGGTGTGGCTCGACCAGCGCGCCACGCTCGACCGCGCGATGGAGCTCGTCACCCGCGTCAAGCTGGCCGACCGCGCCGACGAGCACGCCAGCAGCCTGCCGCACGGCGACCAGCGCAAGCTCGAAGTGGCGATGCTGATGGCGCTCGAACCCAGCGTCTACATGTTCGACGAACCGACCGCCGGCATGAGTGTCGACGACGTGCCGGTGATCCTCGACCTGGTCCGCTCGCTGAAGCAGGAGCGCGACAAGACCATCCTGCTCGTCGAACACAAGATGGACGTGGTGCGCGAGCTCGCCGACCGCATCATCGTGCTGCACAACGGCCAGCTCGTGGCCGACGGCGAGCCGGCGGCGGTGATCGCGTCACCGGTCGTTCAAAGCGCCTACCTCGGCATCACGGCAGAGGAGCCTGCATGAGCGTGCCATTGCTGCAATTGGCGGGCGTGCACACGCACATCGGCGCGTACCACATCCTGCATGGTGTCGACCTCGACGTGCCCGCCGGCCAGGTCACGATGCTTCTGGGCCGCAACGGCACCGGCAAGACGACGACGCTGCGAACCATCATGGGCTTGTGGCCAGCGTCGAAAGGTTCGGTGCGTTTCGATGGCCGCAGCATCGGTGGCCCGGAAGGTCAGAAACAGACACCCGACATCGCGCGGCTCGGCATTGCCTACGTGCCCGAGAACATGGGCATCTTCAGCGACCTCACGGTGCGCGAGAACTTGCTGCTCGCGGCCCGCGCGGCCCGCACCGTCGAGCAGATGGACACGGCGCGGCTGGAGTGGCTGTTCGGCCTGTTCCCGGCGCTGAAGAAGTTCTGGCTCTACCCGGCGGGGAAATTGTCGGGTGGCCAGAAACAGATGCTCGCGATCGCGCGCGCGATGGTCGAAGAGCAGCGCCTGTTGCTGATCGACGAGCCGAGCAAGGGCCTGGCCCCGGCCATCGTGCAGAACCTGATCGCCGCGCTGCGCGAACTCAAGAGCACGCAGACGACGGTGCTGCTGGTCGAGCAGAACTTCGCCGTCGCGCGCGCGCTCGGCGACTCTGTCGCGGTGATGGATGACGGTCGCGTCGTGCACCGCGGCGCCATGGCCGAGCTGGCCGAAGACGCCGCGCTGCAACAGAAATTCCTCGGCCTGTCGCTGGGAGCCCATCAATGACGACCACCACCACCGTGGCGACACCGGCCCAGGCCGATGCCGCAATTCCGAAGGCTGGCTTCGACCTTCTGCCGCTCGCCCTCACGCTCGCGCTGGCCATGTTCGCCTGGCCGCTGATCGGCTCCACCAGCACCTGGTTCACGCTCACCGTGGCGGGCTTGGCGATGGGCATGATCATCTTCATCATCGCCTCGGGTCTCACGCTTGTGTTCGGCCTGATGGACGTGTTGAACTTCGGCCACGGCGTATTCATCGCGCTCGGCGCCTACCTGGCCACGAGCATGTTCACCGGCATGGCCGACTGGGCCGCGACCGATGTGCTCTGGCGCAACCTCGTGCTCGTGCTCGCCACCATCGTCGTCGCGATGCTTTGCGCTGGCGCGGTCGGCTGGGCTTTCGAGCGCGTGCTGGTGCGGCCGGTCTACGGCCAGCACCTGAAGCAGATCCTGATCACGATGGGCGGCATGATCATCGGCGAAGAGTTGATCAAGGTCGTTTGGGGGCCGACGCTCGTTGCCATCGAGATGCCCATCGCGCTTCGCGGTGTGTTGACATTCGGAGACGCCACGGTCGAAAAATTTCGCCTGGTCGCCGCGACGGTCGGCCTCTTCGTACTCGCGATCATGCTGTTCACGCTGAACCGCACCAAGCTCGGCCTCTTGATCCGCGCCGGCGTGCAAGACCGCGAGATGGTCGAGAGCCTGGGCTACCGCATCCGCCGCCTGTTTGTCGGTGTGTTCGTCGCGGGCTCGGCGCTGGCGGGCCTGGGCGGCGCGCTCTGGGGCATCTACCAGCAAGGCGTGCTGCCGCAGATCGGCGCGCAGGTGAACGTGCTGATCTTCATCGTGATCATCATGGGTGGCCTGGGCTCGACGATGGGGTGCCTGGTCGGTGCGCTGCTGGTCGGGCTGATGGCGAATTACGCCGGTTTCCTCGCGCCCAAGGTCGCCATGTTTTCCAACATCGGGCTGATGGTGCTGGTGTTGCTGTGGCGGCCGCAGGGCCTGTACCCGGTCGCCAACCGCTGAAAGCCGGACGATGCTCAACCGACTTCTCTCACACGACCTGCCGCGCAACCGCTGGCTGGCGCTGCTGCTCGTCGCCTGCCTGCTCGGCCTGGCACTCGCGCCCTTCCTGTTCCCCGGCACCAAGGCGCTGAACGTCGCGGCGAAGATCGTCGTCTTCATCGTCTTGGTCGCGAGCTTCGACCTGCTGCTCGGCTACACCGGCATCGTGAGCTTCGCGCACACCATGTTCTTCGGCATCGGTGCCTACGGCGTGTCGATTGCCAGCGCGCGGCTCGGGCCGACCTGGGGGTCGCTTGCGATCGGCGTCGCGGTGGCGCTTGTCGTGTCGCTGCTGCTGTCGCTGCTGATCGGCCTCTTCAGCCTGCGCGTGAAGGCGATCTTCTTCGCGATGATCACGCTCGCGGTCGCGTCGGCCTTTCTCACGCTCGCGTCGCAGCTGTCGGACTTCACCGGCGGCGAAGACGGCCTGACCTTCAAGCTGCCCGAAGCACTGCGACCGGCCACGATGTACCTCGAAGACACGCTGTTCGGTGTGGAAATCGACGGCCGTTTGCTGACCTACTACGTGCTGTTCTTCAGCGCGCTCGTGCTCGTGCTGCTGCTGTTGCGCATCGTCAACTCACCCTTCGGGCGCGTGCTGCAGGCGATCCGCGAAAACGACTTTCGCGCCGAGGCGATCGGCTACCGCACCGTCGTCTACCGAACCCTGAGCAACGTGCTCTCGGCCCTGTTCGCCACGCTGGCCGGTTGCATGCTCGCGCTCTGGTTGCGCTACAACGGGCCCGACACCTCGCTCTCGTTCGAGATCATGCTCGACGTGCTCTTGATCGTGGTGATCGGCGGCATGGGCACCATCTACGGCGCGGTGATCGGCAGCGTGCTGTTCGTGTTGGCGCAGAGTTACCTGCAAGACTTGATGAAGCTCGGCGCCTCGGCCGTGGAGGGCGTGCCGGTGCTGTCGCAACTGATCTCACCCGACCGCTGGTTGTTGTGGCTCGGCATCCTGTTCGTGCTGTCGGTCTACCATTTCCCGGCCGGCGTGGTCGGGCGGCTGCGTGCCTTCGGCGCGAAGAGGAAAGCAGCGTGAGCTTCACCTCGCACTACCTGCGCTGTGCCGGGCGCGAACTGCACTACACCGAGTGGGGCGCGCAGAACAGCGACACCGTGATCGCCTGGCACGGCCTGGCGCGCACCTGCCGCGACATGGACGACGTGGCCGGGCACCTCGCCCAGCGTTACCGCGTGATCTGCCCCGACACCCTCGGCCGCGGCCTGAGCGAGTGGAGCCCCGAGCCCGAGAAAGAGTACTGCCTGGCCTTCTACGTGCAGCAGGCGATGTCGCTCGTCGATCAGCTCGGCCTGCAGCAGTTCCATTGGATCGGTACCTCGATGGGCGGCGCTATCGGCCTGGTGGCGGCGGCAACGAAGCTGCGCGGGCGGGTGCGGCGCCTGATCCTGAACGACAGCGGGCCGCAGATCGCCGATGCCGCGATCGCGCGCATCCGCGGTTACGCCGGCAGCCCGGCCGCGTTCGCGAGCGTCACCGAACTCGAGCAGTACTTCCGCACCATCTACAAACCCTATGGCTGGCTCAGCGACGCGCAGTGGCGGCGCCTCACCGAAACGTCGACGCGCCGCCTGCCCGACGGCCGCGTGACGCCTCACTACGACCCGGCCATGGTGATGCAGTTCAGTCACCACGACAACGACTACCTGCTGTGGAACGAGTGGGACAGCCTCGACATTCCGGTGCTGTGCTTGCGCGGCGAAAGCTCCGACCTGCTGCTGCAGGGCACGGCCGAGCAGATGCGCCAGCGCGGCCCGCAGGCCGTGGTGGTCGAGATCGCAGGCTGCGGCCACGCGCCTGCGCTCAACACGCCGGCGCAGTACGCGCTGGTCGAAAGATTCTTCGCCGGCTGACTGCCGGGCCTTGCCAACCACCCAGAGGAGACCCGAGATGAAAAAACCGATGCGGATTCTTTCAGCGCTGCTGGCCGCCGCCACGTTCGGCGCAGCGCACGCTGCGGGCGTTGTCGGCAACACCTTGCCGGCCGACTTTCCCGTGATCGAAGACACCTCGCTCGGCAAGCCCGTGATCGGCTTCGGCGCCGCCGGGCCGGTGGTGCACACACCGGTGATCTTTCTGCACGGCAACAACGACACGCCGTTCCCGACCGCCTGCAACCCGCTCGGACGCATGCAGGCGCTCGCGCAGAACCTGGCAGATCGTGGCTACGCCACCAGCGAACTCTGGGGTCTCGGCTACCAGGGCGACCAGTGCGATCTCGGCGCCGACCAGACCCCCCGCTCGCGCATCGCCCACACCGTGGTCGCCAACGTGCCCGACCTGAGCCGGTTCGTGCAGGCCGTGCTCGCCTACACCGGCGCGAAAGAGGTCGACATCGTCGCCCACAGCCTGGGCGTGCCGCTCGCGCGTGAGTGGATGCGCCAGGAGAACGCCTACCGCCAGGTGCGCCGGCTGGTCGCGATCGACGGGCCCAATCACGGCATCATCAACTGCTCGCCGAACCCGGCGAATTACTTCCAGGCAGCGGCTGCAGGCGGGTTCACGCCCAACAGCGAAATCTGCAAAGAACTGGGTTCGCCCGACACGCCTTTCCTGAAGCGCCTGAATCGCGGCGACGACACGCCGTCGCCGACGCAGGTGCTCGTGATCCGCAACGCCGACAAGAGCTTCGTCTACTTCCCGATCCAGGACGGATTCATCGCGCCTGTGCCGGCTGAAGACTCGTTCGGCCGCCCGACCGACTTCTCGAAGAGTGCGCGGCTGCAAGGTGCCGACGAACTGAAGCTCAGCGGGCAGGGTGTCTACGACACGGTGCTCGGCACCTCGCACCTCGGCATCCTCAATTCGCCCGAGACCTGGCAAGCGACGTACGATTTTCTGACGAAGCGGCCGCACCGCCGCTGGTGAGCGCGCCATGAACGATCACCACACAGCGCTCGTTGCTTGCCTGGCAGGCGCGCTCCTGGGAGCGCCCGCAGAGGCGCAGGTTGCGCCCGGTGCGGCCGAGATTGCGCGCTTCACGGGCCTGCACGCCGCAGCGCAGCAGGGCGACCTCGCTCAGGTGCAGCGCCTGGCCGCTTCTCGCGCTGCGGTCGAAATGCGCGACGCGAACGGCCGAACGCCGCTGCACGTGGCCACGTTCGCGAAGCAGCGCGAAGTGATCCGCGCGCTGGCCAAAGCCGGCGCCGAACTCGGTGCGCTCGACAACGACCGCTACGACGCGGTCACGATCGCCTCGGTGGCCGACGACGAAGAAGCCTTGCGGGTGCTGCTGGCGGCGGGCGCGAGCGCGAAGCTCGTCACCAGCCGGTACGACGGCACCGCGCTGATCGCCGCGGCGCACCTGGGCCACGACGGCGTGGTGCGCCAGCTCATCCGGGGCGGCGCGCCGCTCGACCTTGTGAACAACCTGCACTGGACGGCGCTGATCGAATCGATCGTGCTCGGCGACGGCGGGCCGCGCCACGTGGCCACGCTGCGCGCGCTGGTCGACGCCGGCGCAAGCACGCGCCTGGCCGACCGCGAAGGGCGCACGCCGCTCGCGCTGGCGCAGGGGCGTGGCTACAACGAGATGGTCAGCATCTTGCTGAAAGCCGGCGCGAAGTGAACAGCCGCCGGCCCACCTGGCCGCTCAGCGCCGGAACTTGCCTTCGGGGCCGATGATCGACAGGTCGGAGTAGTCGAGCCCGGTGTGGCTGGTCGGGCTGTAGCTCAGCTCCAGCCCGCCGATGTTGACGTGGTTGAAAGTTTCCAGGGCCTTCTTCAGGCCGGCGCGCGTCACGTCCTTGCCGGCACGGCGCAAGCCTTCTACCAGCACCTTGGCGGCGGCAAAACCTTCGAGACCGGCCGGCGTGAGCTCGATTCCCTTGGCTTTGGCCAGATCGGAGGCTTCTTTCACGATCGGCAGCCCGACCGAGCGTACCGACGGATAGACCTGGCTGACGATCGTGCCGTGCGCCAGATCGCCGAGCGCCTTCACGAAGCCGGCCGAGGCGTTGTTCGACAAGGTCACCATCTGTGCGCGCGAGCCCGCGGCGCGCAGCGCCTTCATGGCGTCGACGACGGCCGTACCCGAGCCGATGAAAACGACGGCCTGCGGATCACCTTTGACGATCTTCGGAATGATCGGCCCGAAGTCGGGCTTGGCGCGGTCGTATTTTTCGTAGGCCACCGGTTCGAGCTTCGCGTTTTTCAGGCCTTTGAGCAGGCCCACGGCCGCGTCGGCGCCAAAACTGTCGTCGACCTGCACGATCGCCATGCGCGTGACGGCCACGGACGAGAGGTGCGCCACCGCCCGCTCGGCTTCGCGCTGGTAGGCGGCGCGCACGTTGAAGATCCACGGGTGCACCGGCTCGTGCAACACCATCGCGCCAGTCGACGGGCCGACCAGCGGCACCTTGGCTTCGTTCAACAAGGGCATCAGTGCCTGGGTGTTCGGCGTGCCGCGGTTCAGGAACAGGCTGACCACGCCCTGGTCGATCAACTTCTTCGCGTTTTCGACCGTGAGCTTCGGGTTGAACTTGTCGTCGAGCGAAATCAGCTCGATCTTCTGGCCGTTGATGCCGCCGCGTGCGTTCACCGCGTCGAAGTACAGCTTCGCACCGTCGGTTGCTTCTTTCACCGAAGAAGCCACCGTGCCGGTGAAACCTGCTGTCTGCCCGATGAGGATCTGGGCGTGGGCCAGAGGGCCGCCCAGTGTGGCGGCCAGCACCACCGCGATCAGGCGAAACCAGGGAGTCTTCAGCATCGTTGTCTCCTGCCACGCACGGCGTGCGCGACCCGGATTGTGGTGTCGGTCTGGGCGCCAAAAGCGTAAGCAGAAGTGCATCCGGTGCCCGCAAAAGCGACTTTGTTCCGCACTCTCTAGAATCTTCGGCTTCGCCGCGTTTCCGGCCCAGAAAGCACCGCATGTCCTCCGGCCTCATCCGCATCCGCGGCGCTCGCCAGCACAACCTGAAAAACCTCGATCTCGACATCCGCACCGGCGAGATGACGGTCGTGACCGGGCCGAGCGGTTCGGGCAAGTCGAGCCTGGTGTTCGACACGCTGTATGCCGAAGGCCAGCGGCGCTATGTAGAGACCTTCAGCGCCTACGCGCGCCAGTTCCTCGACCGCATGGACCGGCCGGCCGTCGACCGCGTCGACGGCGTGCCGCCCGCCATCGCCATCGACCAGACCAACCCGGTGCGCAGCTCGCGCAGCACGGTCGGCACGATGACCGAGCTGAACGACCACCTGAAGCTGCTGTTCGCGCGCGCCGCGCAGCTCTTCGACAAGCAGACCGCGCAGCCGGTGCGCCACGATTCTCCGGAGACGATCTACGCCGAGCTGATGCAGCGCACGGCTGCGGGAGACCCGCGCCTCGTGCTCACTTTCCCGGTGGAGCTGCCCGGCAACACGAGCGCCGAAGAAGTCCAGCAGTGGTTGTCGGCGAGCGGTTTCACACGCGTGCAGGCCGAGCGTGAGGTGGCTTCGCCGACCGGGCCGCGAAAGCTGCTCGACGTGGTGGCCGATCGTTTTCGCATCCAGGGCACCGAGAAGATCCGCGCGGTCGAAGCGATCGAGACGGCGCTCAAGCGTGGCAGCGGGCGTGTCAACGTCTATGTGCTCGCCGAAGACGCCGAGCCGGTGTTGTGGCGTTTTTCCACCGGGCTGCATTGTCCCGAAAGCGACCTGCGCTACGCCGACCCGCAACCCGCGCTGTTCTCCTTCAACTCGGCCTACGGTGCCTGCGAAACCTGCCGCGGTTTCGGGCGCGTGATCGGCGTCGACTACGGCCTCGTGATCCCCGACCCGCGCAAGACCTTGCGCTCGGGCGCGATCAAGACCTTGCAGACCCCGGCCTGGAAAGAGAATCAGGACGACCTGATGCAGTACGCCGGCGAGGCCGGCATTCCGCGCGACACCGCCTGGGCACAGCTCACCGATGCGCAGCGTGGCTGGGTCATCAACGGCTCGCCGAACTGGAACGGCAAGTGGAACAAGCAGTGGTACGGCGTGAAGCGCTTCTTCGAGTACCTGGAGAGCAAGGCCTACAAGATGCACATCCGCGTGCTCTTGTCGAAGTACCGCGCCTACACGCCTTGCGGCGTGTGCGGCGGCGCGCGGCTGAAGACCGAATCGCTGTTGTGGCGCCTGGGCACGAAGGAAGATGCCGACGCGGTGCTGGCACCGGCGAAGCGCTTTCTCCCGCTGGGCACGGGCTGGTCGCGCGAACAGCTCGAAGCGCTGCCGGGTCTCACAGTGCACGACCTGATGCTGATTCCGATCGAGCGCCTGCACCGATTTTTCGACCAGCTCACGCTGCCGAGCACGATGCTCGACGACGCCTTGAAGCTGCTGCAGGACGAAATCCGAACGCGCCTCAAATACCTGTGCGACGTCGGCATCGGCTACCTCACGCTCGACCGCCAGAGTCGCACGCTCAGTGGCGGCGAGGTGCAGCGCATCAACCTCACGACGGCGCTCGGCACCTCGCTCGTCAACACCATGTTCGTGCTCGACGAGCCCAGCATCGGCCTGCACCCGCGCGACATGAACCGCATCATCGAGGCGATGCACCGGCTGCGTGATGCCGGCAACACGCTCGTCGTGGTGGAACACGACCCGGCGGTGATGCTCGCCGCCGACCGCCTGATCGACATGGGCCCCGGCCCGGGCGAGCGCGGCGGCAGCATCGTGTTCGACGGCACGCCCGACGCGATTCGCGACGCCGACACGCTGACCGGCGCTTACCTCGGCGGCCGCAAGCACGTGGGCATGGGCATCAAACGCCTGATGAGCGAGGCCACGCCGAAGCTCATCGTGCAGGGCGCGCGCGACCACAACCTGAAGGACGTGACCGTCGAGTTCCCGCTGCTGCACCTCGTCTGCGTGACCGGCGTGTCGGGCTCGGGTAAGAGCACGCTGATGCAGGACGTGCTGTTCCCCGCGCTCGCGCGCCACTTCGGCAAGGCGACCGAAACGCCGGGCGAGCACGACGCGCTGCTCGGCGCCGACTGGTTGAGCGACGCCGTGTTCGTCGACCAGTCGCCGATCGGCAAGACCGCACGTTCCAACCCGGCAAGTTATGTCGGCGCGTTCGACGAGATCCGCAAGCTCTTCGCACAATCGCCGCTGGCCGTGCAGCGCGGCTACGGCCCCGGCATGTTCAGCTTCAACGCCGGCAATGGCCGCTGCGCGACCTGCGGCGGCTCGGGCTTCGAGCACGTCGAGATGCAGTTTCTCAGCGACGTGTACCTGCGCTGCCCCGACTGCGACGGCCGCCGTTACCGCGCCGAAATCCTCGACATCAAGATCGACCGGCGTTTGCCCGGCGACGTGATCCGCGACCTGTCGGTCGCCGATGTGCTGGAGCTCACCGTCAGCGAAGCGGTGCAACTCTTCCGTGACGACCGCGAGGTGCTGCGCGTGCTTCAGCCGATCGTCGATGTCGGCCTTGAATACGTGAAGCTCGGCCAGCCGGTGCCCACGCTGTCGGGCGGTGAAGCGCAGCGTTTGAAGCTGGCCGGTTTTCTGGCGGAAGCGTCGCAGAGCGGTAGCGCGAGCGGCCAGAAAGTCGCCAAGCGCGGCACGCTGTTCATGTTCGACGAGCCGACCACCGGCCTGCACTTCGACGACATCGCCAAGCTGATGCGTTCGTTCCGCAAGCTGCTCGACGCCGGTCATTCGCTGATCGTGATCGAGCACAACCTCGACGTGATTCGCGCGGCCGACTGGTTGATCGACCTCGGCCCGGAGGGTGGTGACGCGGGTGGCTTGATCGTCTGCACCGGCACACCTGAAGAGGTGAAGCGCCACCCGACCTCGCACACCGGCAAGGCGCTCGCCGACTACGACATCTCGATGGGGCTCGACGGCCACAAGGTCGAAGAAGGCCGGCCGCTGCAGTACCTGCTGAAGGCAGCGCGCGACGAACGCCGGGCGAGTGAAGAAGTGATCCGCATCGTCAATGCGCGCGAGCACAACCTGAAGTCGCTCGACGTGAGCATTCCGCGTGGCAAGTTCACCGTGGTCACCGGCGTCTCGGGTTCGGGCAAGAGCACGCTCGCGTTCGACATCCTGTTCAACGAAGGCCAGCGCCGTTACCTCGAATCGTTGAACGCCTATGCGCGCAGCATCGTGCAGCCGGCGGGCCGGCCCGAGGTCGATGCGGTCTACGGCATTCCGCCGACAGTCGCGATCGAGCAGCGCCTGTCGCGTGGCGGGCGCAAGAGCACGGTGGCCACCACCACCGAGGTCTGGCACTTTCTGCGCCTGCTGTACGTGAAGCTCGGGTTGCAGCACTGCGTGAAAGACGGTTCGCCGGTCAAGCCACAAAGCGCCGAGAGCATCGCTGCGCAACTGCTGCGCGACCACAAGGGCGAACACGTCGGCCTGCTCGCGCCGCTGGTCGTGAACCGCAAGGGCCTGTACACCGACCTCGCGAAATGGGCGAAGGGGCGAGGCCACACGCACCTGCGCGTCGATGGCGAGTTCATCAAGGTCGACCCGTGGCCGCGTCTCGACCGCTTCAAGGAACACACGCTCGAGCTGCCGGTCGGCGACATCGTGGTCAGTGCCGACGACGAAGCGGCGCTGCGGGAGTTGCTCGCGCGCACGCTCGAACTCGGCAAAGGCGTGATGCACCTGCTGAGCCCGCTCGACGGCTTGAAGGGCGCAATGCTCACCGACGGCTCTACCGCCGGCATCGGCAGCGTCAAGGTGTTCTCCACCAAACGCGCCTGCCCGACCTGCGGCACCAGCTACGCCGAGCTCGACCCGCGCATGTTCAGCTACAACAGCAAACACGGCTGGTGCACCACCTGCGTGGGCACGGGCCTGGCGCTCACGCGCGAGCAGCGCAAGGCGTATGACGATTCGGTGCGTGATGACGACAACCGCGGGCAGGAGCAGAGTTTCCCGTCCGAAGAAAAAGACGTCGAAGGACTGATCGATGCGCCGTGCCCCGATTGCGCTGGCACACGGCTCAACCCCGCCTCGCGGCTCGTCACTTTCGACGCCCATTCCATCACCGCGATCGGCCAATGGTCGGTGACCGATTCGCGTGCCTGGGTCGAATCGCTGAAGCTCTTCGGACGCGATGCCGAGATCGCGCGCGACGTGGTCAGCGAGATCAAAAGCCGCCTCGAGTTCCTGGAAGAAGTGGGCCTGGGTTACCTCACGCTCGACCGCGCCGCGCCCACACTGAGCGGCGGTGAAGCGCAGCGCATCCGCCTGGCGGCGCAGCTCGGCAGCAACCTGCAAGGCGTGTGCTACGTGCTCGACGAGCCGACCATCGGCCTGCACCCGCGTGACAACCAGGTGCTGCTGAACGCTTTGCAAACGCTCAGCGACAAGGGCAACACGCTGGTCGTCGTTGAACACGACGAAGACACGATCCGCCGCGCCGACCACATCATCGACATCGGTCCCGGCGCCGGCAAACGTGGTGGCACTCTGGTGGCTGAAGGCAGCGCGGCCGATTTGGCGCGCAACGCCGATTCGGTGACGGGGCGGTTCCTCGCGAACCCGCTGGTGCACCCGTTGCAGACGCGGCGTTTCGTCGAACCGGTGACGGCCGCGACCGTGCGCAAGGAAGGCGAAGGCAACCGCCTGTTGACGATCCGTGGCGCGTCGCTGCACAACCTGCAAGACGTGACGGTCGATGTGCCGTTGAAGCGCCTGGTCGCCGTGACCGGCGTGAGCGGTTCCGGCAAGTCCACGCTCGCGCGTGACGTGCTGCTGGCCAACCTGCAGTTCATCAACACACGCGGTGGCAAGCCGAACTGGCAAGGCTGCGACGCCATCGACGGCTGGGGTTTCATCGACCGCGTGCTCGAAGTCGACCAGACGCCGATCGGCAAGACACCACGCTCATGCCCCGCCACCTACATCGGCTTCTGGGACACGATCCGCAAGCTTTTCGCCGACACGCTCGAAGCGCGCGCACGCGGTTATGCGCCGGCCCGCTTCAGCTTCAACACCGGCGAAGGCCGTTGCCCGGGCTGCGAAGGGCAGGGCATGCGCACGATCGAGATGAGCTTTCTGCCCGACGTGAAAGTGGCGTGCGACGTGTGCCACGGCGCGCGCTTCAACGCCGAGACACTGGCGGTCAGCTGGCGTGGCAAGAGCATCGGCGACGTGCTGAAGATGGAAGTGGACGAAGCGGTCGACTTCTTCGCCTCGATGCCCAACATCTCGCACCCGCTGAAGCTGCTGAAAGACGTGGGCCTGGGTTACCTCACGCTCGGCCAGCCCTCACCCACGCTCAGCGGCGGCGAGGCGCAGCGCATCAAGCTCGTCACCGAGTTGAGCAAGGTGCGCGACGATGTTGGCCGGCGTGGCAACAAGGCACCACACACGCTGTACGTGCTCGACGAACCGACCGTCGGCCTGCACATGGCCGATGTGGAACGTTTGATCCGGGTGCTGCACCGCCTGGTCGACGCCGGCCACAGCGTGGTCGTGATCGAACACGACCTCGACGTGATCGCCGAAGCCGACTGGGTCATCGACCTTGGGCCGGAAGGTGGTGTGAAGGGCGGCGCCGTGGTGGCCGGCAGCACGCCGGAAGCGCTGGTGAAGTGCAAGGCGAGCCACACGGGGGCGGCGCTGCGGCCGGTGTTGGCGCGAGGGTGAGGTGTTCGTCGAGGAGTTCGCGTTCGAAGGCGAACAATGGGTATCGGCCGAGGCGCCAGCTCGCTACGCTGCTACCGTCGACGATGCCAACCGTGCTTGTCCGTGCGCGTCGTTCAAACCTCGTCGCTTTGCGGCGATCATCGTCTCGAGCAACGAACCACCGGGCTCAATTCTTGAAAAGAACTGCGGCGGTTGAAAGCCTCTTGAGGCTCCGCGAAGAGTTGCAAGAGGGACGGGGTCAGGCAAAGCGCTTGCGTCCCTAAGTCCAAGGCGGTGCGTGCCTGCGAACCATTGATGAAGTGTCGTTGTCCGAAGAGTTGCGCGCGGGCCTGTGGCAGCAACGAGCGCTGACTCGGCCGACGCATCGCAGGCTTGCGATCCTCCCGATCGCGTGCTAATGTCTATACATGTTTAAACGTCAACCCCATCATGCCTGAAGCCCTTCTTGACATCAAGCCCTGGGGCAACAACCTTGGTGTTCGCATCCCTGCTGCCGTGGCGCGTGAGGCCAAGCTGCGCGCCAACCAGCGTGTCAAGGTCTCGGTGGAAGACGGTCGGGTCATCATCACGCCGCAGGCCGACAAGGCGTTGACGCTGGCGGATCGGCTCGCGTTGTTCGACCCTGCATTGCATGGCGGTGAGGTGATGGCAGCGTCACCTGTGGGCGTCGAGCAGTGGTGACTCGTGCTGCCACGAAGGCCTGGGTTCCCGACCGGCAAGACATCGTCTGGATCGATTGCAACCCGCAAGCCGGCAATGAAATGCGCGACCTGCACCCGCTGCTGGTGCTCTCACCCACGGCTTTCAACGCGCGCACCGGGCTGGTCATCGGGCTGCCCATGACGACGGCTGCGTACAACGCGACCAACCCTTTTGCCGTGCCAGTCGGCACAGCCGGCGGGCGCAAGGTCGGCAAGGTGAGCTACGTTCTGTGCCACCAGCCCAAGTCGTTCGACTGGCGTGCCCGGCGCGCCAAACCGCACCCGGCGAAGCGGCTCTCCGATCCGCTGTTCGCGCAAGCCTGCGGCGTGCTGAATCAGATCGTGACCCTGGCTTGACGCCAGCCGTTCGCGCCGTGGCAACAAGGCGCCAGCTCCCGCGCTGAGTCGAAATTTCTCAGGCTTGCTGCGCCGGCGCGGCGTCGATCAGCCGGCCGATCTGGGCGGCCGGCATCGGCTTGCCCAAAAAGAAACCTTGCACCGCCGTGCATCCCAGCGCGCGAACTGCGGCCAGTTGCTCGGCGTTCTCGACACCTTCTGCCGTGGTCTGCATGCCCATGCCTTCTGCCAGCGTGGCCATGCTGCGCACGATGGCGCGCAGGTCGGCGCGTTCAACCACATCGCGCACGAATGAGCGGTCGATCTTCAAGTGGTCGAACGGGAAACTGCGCAGGTGGCTGAGCGACGAATACCCGGTGCCGAAGTCGTCCAGCGCGATGCGCACGCCGGCGTCGCGCAGGGTGTGCAATGCCGCCATCGCCGCGGTCGGATCCTTGAACATCGCCGTCTCGGTGATCTCCAGCTCCAGGCGCCGCGCCGGCAGCCCTGTTTCGGCCAGGGCACGCTGCACGTCACGAACCACGGTGCCGCGCGCGAACTGTACCGCCGAGACGTTGACGGCGACCGTCAGGTGGGTCGGCCAATTCAGCGCGTCGCGGCAGGCCTGCTCCAGCACCCATTGCCCGATCGGGACGATGAGCCCCGTCTCTTCGGCCAAAGGAATCAGCTCCGCCGGCGACACCATGCCACGTTGTGGATGAGGCCAGCGAAGCAGCGCCTCGACGCCAACGAGCCGCCCGTCTTGCAGATCGAAGCAGGGCTGGTAGGCCAGTTCGAATTGCCGCGCCGTGATCGCGTCGCGAAGGTCGGTCTCCAGGCCACGACGCGCCTCGACGCGCTCGTTCATTCCGGCCTCGAAGTAGCTCATCTGGCCGCGTCCGTCAGACTTCGCGCGGTAGAGGGCCAGGTCGCCGTGGCGCAACAGGGTCTCGCTGTCTTCGCCGTCGCTCGGAGCCATCGCCAGGCCCACGCTGGTGCCGATGTGAACCACGTGGCCTTCTATGTCGAAGGGCCGGGTCAGCACGTCGATGATGCGCCGCGCCAGGCGGGTCGAGCCTTCGGGCTGAACGGCGCCACGCTGCACCACCGCGAACTCGTCGCCGCCGACCCGCGCCACGATGTCGGTCTCGCGCACGCACTCGCGCAGTCTCTGGGCCACCTGTTTGAGCAGCGCATCGCCGGCGCCGTGGCCATAGGTGTCGTTGACGGGCTTGAAGCGGTCCAGATCCAGGCACAGCAGCGCCACCGTATCGCCGCGGCGGGTGGCTGCCAGCCCGCGCTCGAGTTCCTCGCGAAGCACGCCCCGGTTGGGCAGGCCCGTGAGCAGGTCGTGCCGGGCCATGAAGCTGATGCGCTCCTGGGCTTCGCGCTGTTCGGTCACGTCCTCGTGCAGTGCGACGCAGCTGCCATCGGCCAGACGCGACACCACGATCTCGATGATGCGGCCGTCGTCGAGCCCCCACTCGCGCCAGCGTGTGCCATTGCTGCCCTGTTCGGGCTGGGGGCGCTCGCGGCTGGCGGCGGTTTCGCGGCCAGGCGTTGCGTCCATGATCTGGCGGAAGGTCGCACCCGGGCGCACCACCTCTTCCGGCAGACTCCAGATCTTGCGGTAGTGCGCGTTGGCCAGCACCAGAATGTCGTCACTGTCGAACGCACACATGCCGTGCGGCATGCGCTCGAGCGCGTCGCGCAGCAGATCAAGCTCGCGCCGAAGCGCCCGATTTTCCGCGCGCAGCGCATCGCCTTCGGCCCGGCGCACGTCGCCGTTCTCGAGTGTGGGAACCAGACCGCTGCTCATTGAGTTGGGGTAGTAGTAGAGCTTCACATGGACAAGCGCTGGTGTCAGCGCTCACCCTTGAAATACGAAATCGGCGGGACGCTTGTGTCACTTGAGGGCGAATCACCTTGCCGAGCGTCCACTTGGGGAAAACTTCACGGACGAAACTGCCTGGCGCCGCCGTGGCCTTGGCGATCGGCCAAGACGGGTACCGACCAGCGTGTGCCGGTATCGACCAAACCCCCTCTTGGGTGTGTCTGGCTCTCCCCTCGGCGACGCTTGGCTTCTATCCGGGAGAATCGACGCAATGGCGCGCATGAGGAACACCCGAGACACCGACGCGGCGACGCCTGTGCCCGCGCCGCTGACCGGCTCGCACGCGAACGGCCTTGGTGACAATCCCCCGCATCGCCAGGCTGCTGGCGACGAGCCGGAATCTTCATCCGACCCGGCGCCGCCGCCGCACGCCACGCCAAGCTGGCAACGGCGGGCCCTGCGCCCACGCCATGAGCACCGGTCCATGGCACTTGCGCTGCTGCTCTCGCTGCTGATTCACGGCTTGCTGTTGAGCTTGACGTTCGGCGGCGACACACTGGGGCTTCCGGGGATCGTCGCACCCTGGCGGGATCGGCGGATCGAGGTGCCCGATCTGCGCGTGGTTCTCGTCCCGGCGCAAGTCAGTTCCCCCGAGCCAGCGCTCGAGCCGGTCGAGGAGCCGCCGCAGCAGGTAACGATCGATCCGCCCGTTGCCGTTGTACCGGCCCCGGCACCACCCGTGCTGCCGGCGCGCGCGCCGCGTGGGGTGGCCGTGGCGAAAGCGCCCGCGGCCAAGACCACGGCGCCGCCGGCTGAAGCGACACGAGATGCCGTGGCCAGTGTGGCCCCCATCGAGACGCCCGCGCCGCCAACAAGCCCCGATCTTGCGCCGCCTGTGCAGAGCCCGGAGCCGGCTGTGGCGGATGTGGAGCCCCCCGCGGCACCTTCGCCGGTCGTGCTGGCCGCCCCGATCTCGCCGACGTCGGTGATCGCGGTCGCGCCCAGTGCTTCGAGCCCGCAGACGGTGCCCTCGGCATCACAAGGGCTCGGCGATGCAGCGCAGCAGGCGCAGCGGGAAGAGGCAGCGCGCCAGGAAGCGGCTCGTGTCGAGGCTGCGCGCCGGGAGCTTGAACGCCAGGAGGCAGCGCAACAGGCGGAGGCCCGGTTGGCGGAGCAGCGCGAAGAAGTTGCGCGTGAGGAAGCCGCTCGTGTCGAATCGCTGCGACTGGAGGCCGAGCGCCAGGAAGCGGCGAGACAAGAGTCTGCACGACAGATGGCCTCCCAGGCCGAAGCGCAGAAGGAAGAAGCCGAGCGTCAGGAAGCCGCTCGTGCCGAGGCCGCGCGGCTGGAGGGAGAGCGCCAGAATGCCGCCCGACAGACGGCGGCCCGAGCAAAGGCGCAGCGCGAAGAGGCTGCGCGTCAGGACGAGGCCCGTGCCAAGGCGGCGCAGTTGGAGGCCGAGCGCCAGAACGCTGCGCTGCAAGCGGCGGCCCAGGTAGAGGCGCAGCGCGACGAGGCCACGCGCCGGGAAGCAGCTCGTGCCGAGGCTGCGCGGCTGGAGGCCGAACGCCAAGAGGTAGCGCGACAAGAGTCCGCCAGGCAAGCGGCAACCCAGTGGGAGGCGCAGCGCGCAGAGGCCGTTCGTCAGGAAGCAGCCCGGGCCGAGGCTGCACGGCTGGAGGCCGAACGCCAGGAGGCAGTGCGACAAGAGTCCGCGCGGCAAGCGGCGGCCCGGCTTGAGGCGCAGCGCGACGAGGCCGCGCGCCAGGAAGCAGCCCGGGCCGAGGCTGCACGGCTGGAGGCCGAACGCCAAGAGGTAGCGCGACAAGAGTCCGCCCGACAAGCAGCGGCCCGGCTTGAGGCGCAGCGCGAGGAGGCCGCGCGCCAGGAAGCAGCCCGTGCCGAGGCCGCACGGCTGGAGGCCGAACGCCACGAGCTGGCGCGACAGGAGT
>JBDTTU010000009.1:0-71292 GCA_039930465.1 Burkholderiales bacterium | reverse complement strand
ACCCCGCCGGCGGCGGTGACCCGGTGATGTACCAGCACATCTTCTGGTTCTTCGGCCACCCCGAGGTCTACATCATGATCTTGCCGGCCTTCGGCATCGTCAGCGCGGTGATCCCGGCTTTCGCCCGCAAGCGCCTGTTCGGCTACACCTCGATGGTGTATGCCACTGCCTCGATCGCGATCCTGTCGTTCATCGTCTGGGCCCACCACATGTTCACGACTGGCATGCCGGTCACGGGCCAGCTGTTCTTCATGTACGCGACGATGCTGATCGCGGTGCCCACCGGCGTGAAGATCTTCAACTGGATCGCCACCATGTGGCGCGGCTCGATGACCTTCGAAACGCCGATGCTGTTCGCGGTCGGTTTCATCTTCGTGTTCACGATGGGTGGCTTCACCGGGCTGATCCTGGCGATGGCGCCGGTCGACATTCAGCTGCAAGACACCTACTACGTCGTCGCGCACTTCCACTACGTGCTGGTGGCGGGTTCGCTGTTCGGTCTGTTCTCGGGCTTCTACTACTGGGCCCCGAAGTGGACCGGCGTGATGTACAACGAAACGCGCGGCAAGATCCACTTCTGGGGCTCGTTGATCGCGTTCAACATCACCTTCTTCCCGATGCACTTCCTCGGGCTGGCCGGCATGCCGCGCCGTTATGCCGACTACCCGATGCAGTTCGCCGACTTCAACATGATCGCGTCGCTGGGCGCGTTCTGGTTCGGTTCGATGCAGGTCTACTTCTTCCTGTTCGTCGTCGTGCCGGCGATGCGCGGCAAGGGCGCACCGGCACCGCAGCAGCCCTGGGAAGGCGCCGAAGGCCTGGAATGGGAAGTGCCGTCGCCGGCGCCGTTCCACACCTTCGAGCAGCCGCCCAAGCTGAACGCCGCGGCCACCAAGATTCTGGCTTGAGCGCGTGAACCGGGAAGCTGCGATGACGCCCGAACAGCGAAAGAAGAACCAACGCTTCGGCCTGACGCTGGCGTCGATCGCGGTCGTGATCTTCCTCGGCTTCATGATCAAGAGCGCCGTGTTCGGCATGTGAGCGCGAACCAGCAGCCCAGCCATGCCTGAATCGTCGACTCCCCGCGCCACCGCTGGCGCCGCTTCACTGAGCGGCGACAACCGGCGCATGGTGGGCAAGCTGCTGGTGGTGATTGCGCTGATGTTCTGCTTCGGCTATGCGCTGGTGCCGATTTACCGCGCGATCTGCTCCGCGCTCGGCATCAACGTGCTGTCTTTGTCGGAACTGTCCAGCACCGCCGGGCTCGCGCGTTATGACAAGAACAGCCAGGTCGACCTGAGCCGCACCATCACGATCGAGTTCGACGCCAACGCGCGTGGGCCCTGGGACTTCAAGCCCGCCCAGCGCTCGGTCGAGGTTCACCCGGGCCAGCTGACGACGATGATGTACGAGTTCAGGAACATCCAGAACCGCACGATGGCAGCGCAGGCCATCCCCAGCTACGCCCCGATGCAGGCGATGCCCTACTTCCACAAACTCGAGTGTTTCTGCTTCAACGAATACACCCTCAAGCCGGGTGAATCGAAGCAGTGGCCGGTGGTGTTCGTGATCGACCCGAAGCTGTCGAAAGACGTGAAGACCATCACCTTGTCGTACACCTTCTTCGAGGTGGGCGGCAAAGTGCCGGCGGCGCCGGAAGCGGCCGCCAAGGCGGCGGTTGCCGTAGATGCAGCGAAGGCGCGCTCATGACCGAGCCGGGCGCCGATCTCAAGCAGGCCGTGCAGCGCAAGGGCTCGTTCCTTCAGACGATGCGCGCGGTGGCGTGGTCGTTCTTCGGTGTGCGCAAGGCGAGCGACCACGAAAAAGACGTGAGCCAGTTGAACCCGGTGCATGTGGTCATTGCCGGTGTGGTCGGCGCGGCGATATTCATCACCCTGCTCTTGCTGCTCGTGAACTGGGTGCTGGCCACCGGCGTCGCGAAGTAAGAGCCCAACATTCCAAGAATCAGGACTTCAGGAGAAAACATGTCGGCAGCCGCACCCCAGGGGCACGCACCCTATTACTACGTTCCCGAGCCCTCGCGCCACCCGGTGATGGCCTCGATCGGCCTGTTCTTCGTGATCCTCGGCGCAGGCCAGTGGATCAACGGCCACGGCTGGGGCGCCTATTCGCTGGTCTTCGGCCTGGCGCTGTGGGCCTTCGTGCTGCAGCAGTGGTTCCGCCAAGCCATCGGCGAGAGCGAAAGCGGCATGTACAGCGACCGCATCGACGTATCGTTCCGCTGGAGCATGAGCTGGTTCATCTTCTCCGAAGTGATGTTCTTCGGGGCTTTCTTCGGCGCCCTGTACTGGACTCGCATGCACGCCCTGCCGAACCTGGGCAGCCTCGAGAACGCGGTGCTCTGGCCCGACTTCAAGGCCGTGTGGCCCACCGGCGCCGTGGGTGCCACCGGTTCGCCGGCCGGCATCGTCGAGTCGTTCGCGACCATGGGTCCGTGGCCGATCCCGACCATCAACACACTGCTGCTGCTGAGTTCGGGCGTCACGCTGACGATCGCGCACCATGCTCTGGTGGCCGGCCACCGCGTGCGCACCATCGGCTTCATGTGGCTGACCGTGCTGCTGGGTGTGACGTTCCTCGGCTTCCAGATCTTCGAGTACCACCATGCGTACACCGAACTGAATCTGAAATTGTCGTCGGGCGCTTACGGCTCCACGTTCTTCATGCTCACCGGCTTTCACGGCTTCCACGTGTTCGTCGGCATGCTGATGTTGCTGTTCATCACGATCCGCCTGATGAAGGGGCACTTCACGCCGGAGCGCCACTTCGGCTTCGAAGGGGCGGCCTGGTATTGGCACTTCGTCGACGTGGTCTGGCTCGGCCTGTACATCGTCGTCTACTGGCTCTGACGATTCATCTGCTCGAATCACAAACGCCGCTGAACGCGGCGTTTGTTTTTGGGTCGATCACTTGCCCAGCGGAATCCCCGTGGGGTGAATCCACCCCGCCCACCAGCTGAACAGAACGCATGCAAACAACAGCACCGACAGCGCGACCCGCAGCGCCAGCGCCCGCATCATGCTGCCGCTGCGGGCCTTGCCGTTGCGGCCGCCACGCAGCATGAAGACGCCGGCCATGGCGAGCGCGCCGATGATGCCGACGAAGGCGAAGAAGATCAGGTACTTCATGGCGCCCGATTATCCGCCGCAGGAGCGCGTGTGTCGGTGACGGCAACCCGGCCAGCACGCCGCGCTGCGTGGGTCTTGCTGGCCACCCTGGTCGGCGTTGCGCTCACCGCCAGCCTGGGCCACTGGCAGCTCAGCCGCGCCGCGCAGAAGATCGCGATCCAGTCGGCGCTCGATTCGCGCGCGTCGTTGCCTGCGCTCTCGGGCGCTGCGCTCGCGCGTGACGCCCAAACTGCCACGCTGCAGCACTACCGGCCGGTGCGGCTTCGTGGCGAATGGGTCGCGGCCCGCACCGTGTTCCTCGAGAATCGGCAAATGAACGCACGCGTCGGCTTCTACGTCGTGACGCCGCTGCAGCTCGAGGGCCGGCCCGAAGCGGTGCTGGTGCAACGCGGCTGGGTGCCGCGCGACCTGCGCGACCGCAGCCTGCTTCCGGCCATCGTCACGCCGACCGGAATCGTCGACGTGCAGGGCACCATCGCCCCGCCGCCGGCACGGCTCTACGAGTTCGACTCGGCCGCAACCGGCGTGATCCGGCAAAATCTCGACCTGGCGGGTTTCGCCCGTGAAACAGGCTTGCGCCTGGCGCCGCTGTCGGTGCAGCAGCACGACGATGTGGTCGCCGCCAACGACGGCCTGCTGCGCCAGTGGCCGCGACCGGCGCTCGATGTGCAGAAGCACTACGGTTATGCGTTCCAGTGGTTCGCGATGAGTGCCTTGATGGCAGGTTTGTATGTCTGGTTCCAACTTCTCCGACCGCGGCTCAAGCGCCATGACTGACAAGAACGTTCCACTGAGCTTCACGGTGCATTCGATGCCCACGCCTGAACTCGACGGCGCGGCTCGGCGCACGACGAGTGGGCGTCTGAAGATGCTGCTGGTGCTGCTGGTGTGTGCGGCACCCGTGGTCGCTTCGTACCTCACCTACTTCGTGATCCGGCCCGCGGGGCGCACCAACTACAGCGAGCTGATCCAGCCGCTGCGGCCGATTCCCGATCAGTTGCCGCTTGTCGATCTGCAAGGTCGACCGGTCGAGGCCGCGTCGCTCAAGGGCCAATGGCTGCTCGTCGTGATCTCGGGCGGTGCCTGCGACGCCGTGTGCGAACGCCAGCTCTGGATCCAGCGCCAGCTGCGCGAAACACTGGGCCGCGAAAAAGACCGGCTCGACAAGATCTGGCTGATCATCGACGGCGCCACACCGCGCAAGCAGACGCTCGAAGCGGTCAGCGCCGGCACGCCGGCCACCGTGCTGCGTGTTGCTCCGGAAGCGCTCGCGCAGTGGCTCACGCCGGCTGCGGGCAGCACGCTGGCGCAGCACATGGTCGTGGTCGACCCGCTCGGCAACTGGATGATGCGTGTGCCCGCCGACCCCGAACCCGGCAAGCTCAAGCGCGACATCGAAAAACTGCTGCGCGCTTCGGCCGGCTGGGACAAAGAGGGCCGCTGAGTGAACGCCCCCGCGGCCTACGACCTGAGCCCCCTCGGCGCCGTGGCGCTGGTGGGCGGCCTGCTCGCGCTCGGGCCGCTGTTGTGGGTGTGGTTGCGCCAGGGCCAGGCAGGTGCAGGCCACCGCGGCGTGCGCCGGCTGCAGGCGCTCACGGTCGTCACCTTGTTCCTCACCTTCGACCTGGTGCTGTTCGGTGCTTTCACCCGACTCACCGATTCCGGCCTGGGCTGCCCCGACTGGCCCGGCTGTTATGGCAGCGCCAGCCCGCTCGGCGCGCAAGCCCACATTCAAAGCGCGCAAAGTGTGTTGCCGAGCGGGCCGGTCACGCATGGCAAGGCCTGGGTGGAAATGATCCATCGTTACCTTGCGACAGGCGTCGGCGCGCTGATCACCGTGATCGCCGTGGTGAGCTGGCTCGAAGCGCGCAAGCGCAGCATTGCGCTCTCACCCTGGTGGGCGACCGCCACGCTGGTCTGGGTCTGCCTGCAAGGCGCGTTCGGCGCGCTCACGGTCACGATGAAGCTCTACCCCGCGATCGTGACGCTTCATCTTCTGGGCGGGCTCGGGCTGCTGGTGTTGTTGGCGATCCAGACCCGACTGCATGAGCCGCCGAATCTGATGCTGTCGCCGGGCCTCCGTGCGGGGCTCTGGGCTGTCGCCGTGCTCAGCATCGCGCAGATCACGCTCGGCGGCTGGGTCAGCACCAACTATGCAGTGCTTGCCTGCAGCGACTTTCCGACTTGCCAGGGCGCATGGTGGCCGGTGATGGATTTCGAACACGGTTTTGCGGTGCTGCGCGAACTCGGTGCCGGCAAGGACGGCGGCTACCTGCCGTTCGCCGCGCTCACCGCGATCCACTTCGTTCACCGGCTCGGCGCTCTTGTGGTGCTGGGTGCACTTGCGCTGCTTTCGTGGCGCCTGTTCGCCAGCGGCCAGACCGCATGGCGACGCGCGGCCTTCGGCCTGGCCGCGGTCGCGCTGTGGCAACTCGCCAGCGGCCTGAGCAACGTGGTGCTCGGCTGGCCGATCGTTGCTGCGATGGCGCACACGGCCGGCGCGGCGGCGCTCGTCACCCTGCTCGCCGTGCTGCTCACGCAGGCGCGTCGCGGTCTGGCGCCAGCCCCCGCCGCGCACGCGCCAGACCGGCCCTTGCGCCCGGCTACGTAAAATGCCGGATTCGCTTCGCCCCATGTCTGAGACCCTCACCCAAGCCGCGCCTGCCAGCGTCTCGCTGCCGTCACGCGCCCGCCAGTTCTACGCGCTGACCAAGCCTCGCGTGGTGCAACTCATCGTCTTCTGTGCCGTGATCGGCATGCTGATGGGCACGCCCGGCCTGCCCGACTGGCGCGTGGCGCTGGCCGCCACCGCGGGCATCTGGCTCGTGGCGGCCGCGGCGGCTGCGTTCAACTGCCTGGTCGAGCAGCGCATCGATGCGCGCATGGCCCGCACCGCGTGGCGCCCCACGGCACGCGGCCAGCTCACCAACACCCAGACGCTCTCTTTCTCGGCCGCCCTGTGTGCTGCTGGCAGCGCGCTGCTGTGGTTCGCTGTGAACCCGCTGACGATGTGGCTCACCTTTGCCACCTTCGTCGGCTATGCGGTCGTCTACACCGTCATCCTCAAGCCGATGACGCCGCAGAACATCGTGATCGGCGGCGCTTCGGGTGCGATGCCGCCGGTGCTCGGCTGGGCCGCGATCCGCGGTGATGTCGGGCCCGAGGCGCTGATCATGTGCCTGATCATCTTCCTCTGGACGCCGCCGCACTTCTGGGCGTTGGCCTTGTACCGCGCCGAGGACTACCGCAAGTCGGGCCTGCCGATGCTGCCGATCACCCACGGCTCGGAGTTCACGCGCCTGCACGTGTTGCTCTACACGCTGGTGCTGTTCGCCGGCACGCTGCTGCCGTTCATTTCCGGCATGAGCGGGCTGATCTATCTGGTGGCGGCCGTGGTGTTGAGCGGTGGATTTGTCGCCTACGCATGGAAGCTGTGGCGCGAATATTCCGAAGCGCTCGCGCGCAAGACCTTCCGCTATTCCATCATCTACCTGTCCTTGCTGTTCGCGGCCTTGCTGGTCGACCACTACCTGAGCCCACTGCTGTGAACCCACTCCTCCGCATGTTCGCGACGCTCTTGATCTCCGTCGGGCTGGCCGCTTGTGACCAACTCGGCTCACCGTCTGCCCGGCCGCAGTTCCAGGGGGTCGACATCACCGGCGCCGACTATGCGCGCACGCTGTCGCTGCCCGATCAATTCGGCCAGCTGCGCACGCTTGCCGACTTCAAGGGCAAGGTCACGGTCGTGTTCTTCGGCTACACCCAGTGCCCCGATGTGTGCCCCACCACGATGGCCGAGCTGGCCCAGGTGAAAAAGGCGCTCGGCAAAGACGGCGACCGGGTGCAGGGCGTGTTCGTCACGGTCGACCCGGAGCGCGACACGCCGGATGTGCTGAAGGCCTACATGGCCAGCTTCGACCCGAGCTTCGTGGCCTTGCGCGGCACGCTCGATCAGACCAAGGCCACCGCCAAGGAATTCAAGGTGTTCTATGCCAAGGTGCCGGGCAAGGCCGAAGGCAGCTACACCATGGACCACACCGCGGGCTCGTACGTGCTCGACGGCAAGGGCAACGTGCGCTTGTTCGTGCGCTACGGCTCACCCACCGAAGCGCTCACGGCCGACATCAAGGCGCTGCTCGCCGCTGGTTGACGCTTCCTTCCGCCGCGTTGCGGCCGAAAAAAAGCGGCCTCGCGAGGCCGCTTTTTCGTGGGGCAGAAGTGCTTCTTGCTCAGGCCGCCGGTGCCAGCGCCTTGCGCATCTTCTTCATGGCCGCCACTTCGATCTGGCGAATGCGCTCGGCGCTCACGCCGTATTCGTCGGCCAGCTCGTGCAGCGTCATGCCGCCGCTGCTGTCGTCGTTGACCTTGAGCCAGCGCTCTTCGACGATGCGGCGGCTGCGTGCGTCGAGCGCGTCGAGCGCGAGCGTGATGCCGTCGCCCGCGAGCCAGTCGCGCTTCTTCGCTTCGATCACCCGGGTCGGCTCGCTCGCGTCATCGGCCAGGTAGGCGATGGGCGCGTAGCTCTCTTCGCTGTCGTCGGTCAGCGGCTCAAGCGCCACGTCACCGCCCGACAAGCGGGTTTCCATTTCGAGCACTTCCTCGCGCTTGACATTGAGCGTGCGCGCCAGCGTGTCGACCTGGCCTTGTGTCAGCGTCGTGCGGTGCGTGTCTCCGGCGTCGGCATCGTCTTTCATGCTCTGTTTCATCGAGCGCAGGTTGAAGAACAGCTTGCGCTGCGCCTTGGTCGTGGCGACCTTGACCATGCGCCAGTTCTTCAGGATGTACTCGTGAATCTCGGCCTTGATCCAGTGCATCGCGTAGCTCACGAGCCGCACGCCCTGATCGGGGTCGAAACGCTTCACGGCCTTCATCAGGCCGATGTTGCCTTCCTGGATCAGGTCGCCGTGCGGCAGGCCGTAGCCCAGGTATTTGCGCGAGATCGAAACCACCAGGCGCAGGTGCGAGAGCACCAGTTTTCCGGCGGCGTCGAGGTCACCGCTTGCGCGCAGGCGGGTGGCGAACGCGATCTCTTCTTCTTGCGTCAACAAGGGCACGCGGTTCGCGGCCGAGATGTAGGCGTCGAGGTTGCCCAGCGAGGGCACCAGGGCCCACGGGTCGCGAACGGTCAGGGCAGAAGCGGTGGAGGTGTTCATGGAACGGTCAGACAAGCTGATCTCCTTTCGGTTCCGCAAATATTAGCACTCACCCAAGTGGAGTGCTGATTGATCTTGGCGATTACCCTGATGGCTGTGCGTTACACAGCACGGATGGCCGCGGTTACACGCTTTTCATGTGTGCAAGCACTAACCAAAGTTTGTGTCGATGAGATCAAGCACCTCGTCGATGACGGACAGCAGCTCGCTCACACTGACCGGTTTGGTCAGGTAGTGCGAGCAGCCAGCCTGGAACGCGGCGTCGATCTGCTGGGCCAGCGCGTCAGCCGAGACCACCACGACCGGGATCGAGGCGGTGCGCGCGTCGGCCTTGAGCTCTCGCAACAATTCAAGGCCGCTGATGTCGGGCAGGTGCATGTCGAGCAGGATCAGGTCGGGGCGCTGCGCACGAATCGCCGCCAGCCCGCCGCGGCCGTTGACCGAGACCTCCATTTGCACCTGCGAGCGCTGCGCGAGGATGCCGCGCATCACCTCGACATTGGTTTCGTTGTCTTCCACGTAATGCACGATGCGGCGGTGGTACTCGGCGGCCGGTAGCGGGGTGTGGTCGAAGTCGGAACGCACGGTGTCGGGGTCGGTCGAGCCCGGCAACGTCAACATGAACGACGAGCCCTTGCCGGCGATGCTGCGGGCCTTCAGCGAGCCGCCCATCAGCTCGGCCAGGCGCTGGCTGATCACCAGGCCGATGCCGGTGCCTTCTTGCCCCGAGCGCTCGCGGCCGAGGCGGTTGAAAGGCTGGAACAGTTCGGCCAGTTGCTGCGGCGTCATGCCCAGGCCCGTGTCGGTGACGGCGATCTCTACCGTGTCGGGCGCGCTGACCCGGCTGGCGATGTGGATGCGGCCGGCCTCGAGGTTGTACTTCACCGCGTTGCTCAGCAGATTGGTCAGGATCTGCTTCACCCGCGTGGAGTCGCCGAGCACGGTGGCCGTGCCTTCGCCGAGTTCGCGAACGATGAGGATGCGGCGCTGTTTCGCGTCGCCCTCGACCATCGCGATGCTGGCCGCCAGCAGCTCGCCGAGGTGCAGCGTTTCGGTGTGCAGGCGCAGGTTGCCCGATTCGATGCGCGACAGGTCGAGCACGTCGTTGATCATCTCCAGCAGGTGCCAGCCGGCCTGCTGGATCTGGCTCACCCAGGGCTGCTGGCTGGCGCTCAGTGGTTGGCGCTGGTCGAGTTCGAGCAATTGCGCGAAGCCCAGCATCGCGTTCAACGGCGTGCGCAGTTCGTGGCTCATGCGCGAGAGGAACTCGCTCTTCGCGCGGTTCGAGGCCTCGGCCGCCTCGCGCGCGCGCTCCGCGTCTTCGAGTTTCAGGTGTTCGGTGATGTCTTCGGCCACGCCCACGATGTGCAGCGGCTGGCCCTGCGCGTCGCGCAGCAGCGAGACGCTGGCCTGCACCCACACCGTGCCGCCGTTCTTCGCGATGTAGCGCTTGTTCCTGCGGTACATGGGAATTTCGCCCCGCACCAACTGTGCCGTCAGGCCGGCGTCTTGAGCCACATCTTCGGCGAAGGTGTAGTCGGGCGGGCGCAGTGCCAGCAGCTCCGCCTCGCCGTACCCGGTGAGTTCGCAGAAGCGCGGGTTGGCCTGGATGATCTGCCCGTTGAGGTCGGTGTAGACCACACCGATCGGCACGTTGTTGAGGATGTTGCGAAAGCGCTGCTCGCTCTCGCGCAGCGCCGATTCGGCGCCCTCGCGGTCACGCATCTCGGCCTGCAGCGCCGCGGTGCGCTCGCGCACCGCGGTCTCGACGCGCAACGCGCGCCCGGTCAGCGTCAACAGGAAACCTACAAGCATGGCTGTTGAGAGCAGGCCGACGAAGGCGAACAGCCACACGTCGCCGTTGTGTGCATCGGGCAAAGTTCCGGGGTCGGCGTAGACACGCAGTTGCCACTCGCGGCCGGCGTAGTTGAGCGGCCGCACGTCGAGCAAGGCCGGGGCGATCGATTCGCAGCCTTCGGGGCCGGCGAGTCGCCGGCGTGGCTCGCCAGCGCTGTTGTCGACGATGCACAGCCTGAGGTAGGCCGGAACCACCGGCAGCAGGCCGGTGAGTTGATCGCCAATGCGCAAGGTCACGAACACCACGCCTTTCAGGGCGCCGGCCCGCTGAGCCTCGGTGGGAGTGCGGGGCTCGTACAGCGCCTGGTAGACCACGACCCCCGACTGGTTCTCGCCGGCCGGTTGCTGCGTCAGCCGGAAGCCGGCGGTGGCTGCGGGCTGCCCGGTCGTGCGGGCCTTTTCGACGGCGGCACGAGCTGCCGGGACCGACATCACGTTGACGCCGAGTGCGGCGCTGTTGCCCGCGGGTGGCTCGATGTAGTGAATCACGAGCAGCTCGTTGCCAGGCGGCCGCTTCTCGCCGGCGTCACTGCGATCGAACACGGTGAAGCCCTTGGCACCTTCGGCACGCACCCGGGCTTCGAAGGCCGGCACGTCTTCGCGCTGCAGCCGTTCGCTCCAGCCCATCGCCTGCAAGGTGCCGGGGGCGAGCCATTGGCGCGTGGCCAGGCGCATCTCTTCGGGTGACACATCTTCGGAAGCGATGAAGACGCTGTTCAACGCTTCGAGCGCCTGCAGGGGCTCGCGCAACTGGGCACGCAGCGCGGCGAAGGCGCCGGTCGCGTCACGGTCGAACGATGAGCGCACACGTTCGTTGTTCCAGTGCGCCACCTGCACGATGCCAAGTGCCAGCAGGCCCGTGACAAGGCCGAGCGAGATGCCCACGCTCAGGCGGCGGGGTGCCCAGGCTGCGCGGGGGCGGCCGAACAGGGTGAGCAGGATCGGCGTGGCGATCAGCACACCCAGCAGGTCGCCGACCCACCAGGTGGCGGCGCTGAAGGGCACGGCCGCTGCCGGCAGTGTGCCCGACCACCAGAGCGCGAGGTTCGCGACCGCCGGGCTCACCAGGCAAGACAGGGTGGCGGCGCCCAGGAATCCGAGAACGTCGCGGGGCTCGGCCAGTTCGAGCGGCTGGCGCACGAAGCGCTTGACCAGCGTGTCGCCCACCCAGGCCTGCAACGAAGCACCGACAGCGACGGCGCCGGGCACCAGCAGAGTTGCGGCGCTCAGGTTGTGCAGGCCGCCGCGGATCGAGAGGTTCACGACCAGCGCGCCGAGCGCGATGCCGGGCAGCGCACGCCGGCCGAAGATCAGCAAGGCGCCAAGGGCCACGCCCGCGGCCGGGTACAGCGGCGAGGCAAAGCCCGGTGGCATGGCCAACAACAGGGCGGCCCTGCCGGCGAGCGTGTAGACGAGCGCGGTCAGCCCGGACGCCAGGGCCCAGTGCAGGGTGTGGAGCTTTCGGGTGGCCAAGCGCGAAGAAGGGTGCGTGGGGCCGGCGGCGTCACACGTTGAACAGGAAGTTCAGCACATCGCCGTCCTTGACCACGTAGTCCTTGCCTTCGGCGCGCATCTTGCCGTTGTCTTTGGCGCCCTGTTCGCCCTTGAAGCTGATGAAGTCGTCGAAAGCGATGGTCTGAGCGCGGATGAAGCCGCGCTCGAAGTCGGTGTGGATCACGCCGGCCGCTTGCGGGGCGGTGTCGCCGACGTGGATGGTCCAGGCGCGCACTTCCTTCACGCCGGCGGTGAAGTAGGTCTGCAGGCCGAGCAGCTTGAACGCGGCCCGGATCAGCCGGTTCAAACCCGGCTCGGTCTGGCCCATTTCCGAGAGGAACATCAGGCGGTCGTCGTCGCTCATCTCCGAAAGCTCGGCTTCGGTCTTGGCGCAGATCGCCACCACCGGCGCGCCCTGGCCGTCGGCGTAGGCACGCAGCTTGTCGAGGTAAGGGTTGTTCTCGAAACCGGTCTCGTCGACGTTGCCGACGAACATCGCCGGCTTCGCGGTGATCAGGCACAGCGGCTTCACCAGCAGCATTTCTTCCTTGCCGAACGCGATCGTGCGCACCGGTTTGCCCTGGTCGAGCGCGGCCATGCACTTGGTCAGCACGTCGACAACCTTCTGCGCTTCCTTGTCGCCCGAGCGCGCCACTTTGTTGTAGCGGTGCAGACCTTTTTCGACCGTGCTCATGTCGGCCAGGCAAAGCTCGGTCTGGATCACTTCGATGTCGGAGATCGGATCGATCTTGCCGGCCACGTGGATCACGTTGTCGTCGTCGAAACAGCGCACCACGTTGACGATCGCGTCGGTCTCGCGAATGTGCGCGAGGAACTGGTTGCCCAGGCCTTCGCCCTTCGAGGCACCGGCCACCAGCCCGGCGATGTCGACGAACTCGACGATCGCCGGCACGATGCGCTCGGGCTCGACGATCTTCGCCAGCTCCTGCAGCCGCGGGTCGGGCAGCTCGACGATGCCGACATTCGGCTCGATCGTGCAGAACGGGTAGTTCTCGGCCGCGATGCCGGCTTTGGTCAGGGCATTGAAGAGGGTGGACTTGCCGACGTTGGGCAGGCCCACGATGCCGCATTTCAAACTCATGGAAGACTTTCGACTTGTCGGGGGTGAGCGCGGATTTTAGGCGCCCGTCCTAAACTGTCGGGTAGTCAATGTGCGGAGCAATCCATGAGTGAACTCGAAGTCCTGAAACCTCACCAGAAAGACCTGGGCGGCGGTTTCGTCGTGCGCCGCTCGCTGCCGGGGGCGCAGCGCCAGGCGGTCGGCCCGTTCGTGTTCTTCGACCACTTCGGCCCGATCACCGCGCAACCCGGCGACAACCACGATGTGCGCCCGCACCCGCACATCGGCCTGGCGACCGTGACCTACCTGTTCGAGGGCGCGATGATGCACCGCGACTCCACCGGCGTGGTGCAGCGCATCGAGCCCGGAGCCGTCAACCTGATGACGGCCGGGCGTGGCATCGTGCATTCCGAGCGCACGCCGAAAGACCTGCTCGGCACCGAGCGCCGCAGTCACGGCCTGCAGCTGTGGCTGGCGGTGCCTGCCGAGCGCGAGGAAGACGCACCGGGTTTCCAGCACGTGCCCGGCGCCGAAATTCCGGCGCGCGATATCGACGGCGTGCTGGTCCGCGTGTTGATCGGCAGCGCGTTCGGCCTGAGCTCGCCAGTGCGTGCGCTGTCGCCCACGCTGTACCTCGATCTGAATTTCGGCCTGGCCTCGGGGGCGTCGCTCAAGGTGCCGGCTGCTGCCGAAGAACGCGCGCTCTACGGCACCGACCACGATTTCGAGCTCGATGGCGTGCTCGTGCCAGCGTTCACCATGGTCGTGCTCGAAGCCGGTACCGAGCCGCTGCTGGTCGCGCCGCGCGGCGGCCGCGTCGTGCTCGTGGGCGGCGCGCCGCTCGGCCACCGCTTCATGGTCTGGAATTTCGTTTCCAGCCGCAGGGAGCGCATCGTTCAGGCGCAGGACGACTGGGAAGCGCAGCGCTTCGATCGTGTGCCCGGCGAGACAGAATTCATTCCTTTGCCGCCGCGCCACCCCTGAACCATGGCCTCGACCGAATCGAACTCCGAAGACACCTGGTGCGCCGAGCGCGTCGCCGAGGTGGCCGCCTGCCTGCAGCGCTCGGGGCTGGAACCCGGCCGCATCGGTGAGTGGCCGGCCTGGCACGTGATGCCTTACGCCAGCGTCTGGGCGGTGGAAAGCCCGCACCGGCCAGAGTGGGTCGGCTGGTGGGTGATCTGCGGCGATCTGCCGAGTGACGTGCTCGCCGCGCACGACCTGGCCACGCCGCGCGACGCGCTGCGTGCCTTCGGCAAACGCTGGCTGCTGCACGGCGAGTCGCTCGACCGGGGCGACGTGCCACCAGCCTGGGCCCACGAGCCGCATGCAGGCTTGCCCAAGCTCGCGGCGCTGCTGAAGCGGCGCGGCGCGGCGCTTCAGGTCTGGGCCGACGACGCTGCCGCCTGGCCTGCCGAAGAAGAGGCGGACTGAGAGCTTGTAAGCATATGAATCGGGCCCGATTCATATGCTCTGAGCGCCCAGGCCTTCAGTCAAACCGGTAGTTGGCGCTGCCCGTCATGCCGACCCGAAGGTTGCGCTCGGTGCCTTCGACGATCACGGCGTTCATGCCGAAGGTGAGCGCGCCGTCCAGGCGGGCGTCGGCGCGGTAAGACTGCAGCGCGTCTCCCACGGCATGGCCGGGCACGCCGGTAAGCGGGTCGACGTCGGGAATCGCGCAGCGCGCACAGGGTTTCACGAGCTTCAGGCGCACCGGGCCGTCTTCGGTGCCGATCACGATCTCATCGAGCGGGTCTTCGCCGTGCGCGGCCAGGCCGTCGAGCACGAGGTTGGGGCGGAATCGCGTCATCGTCACCGCCGCGTGCCCTTGCGCCTCGAGGCGGCGGTTCAGCTCGGGCATCGAAGCGGCCGAGGTCACGAGCAGCGGAAAGGCGTCGGCGAAGGAGTTCTCGGCTTTGATCTCGCCGGTCCAGCGGCGCTCCGAGAGGCGCTTTTGCTCGGGGTCGAAACGCACCAGCCTGACCTTCGCGCCGAGAAAGTCGCTGAACCACTGCGCGCACAGGTCACCCATGTCGTAGGCCGCCACCTCGTCGTTCCAGACCTTGGCGCGCACCGGCTTCTCGACCGTGTCGAGCGCGACGTGCAAGGCCAGCATGCCGGGCGCGCGCAGGATCATCTCAAACGACTTGAGCGTCGGCTGAATCAGCGCCATGCGCGGCAGGTGGCGCTGGGTGACGAACTGGCCACGTTTGTCGACCACCATCCAGGCGCGGTCGAACTCCAGCCCGGTCTCGATCAGCAGGCTTTCACGCAGGCTGATGCCGGCGCACGACTTCACCGGGTAAACGTGCAGCGAATGCACGCTGACCTGAAGCTGGTCGTCAGAAGGACCGATGGCATGGCTCACGGGGGATCCTTGGGGTACGCGCAGGAAGGGAACGGGAAGAATTGTGCCCCTGTGCGGCAAACCGCAAAGAACATGCCCTCTCTACAATCGAACTCGATGAAACGCTTCGACGTACAGGTTCTGGGTGCGGGCATCGTGGGGCAGAGCCTCGCGCTGGCACTGGCGCGCGCCGGCCACACGGTGGCGCTGCGCCCCGAAACGTCGCGCAGCGGCGCCGCAGAAGACGTGCGCGCCTACGCGCTCAACGCGGCTTCGGTGGCGCTGCTGCGCAGCCTCAAGGTCTGGGACAGCCTGCCGGCCCATGCCAGCACGCCCGTGCTCGACATGCACGTGCAGGGCGACGCACCGCCCGCTGCGATCGACTTTTCAGCGTGGCAGCAGCACGTGGACGCGCTGGCCTGGATCACCGATGCCGCCGTGCTCGAGCGCGAACTCGCACAGGCGGTGCGCTTTGCACCGCACATCAGCATCGTCGAAGGCGAGGTCGAAGCGACGCTCACCGCACTGTGCGAAGGCAAAGCGTCGGCCACCCGCGCCGCGCTCGGCGTCCACTTCGAGCGCCACGGCTACGGCCACCACGCGATCGCCGCCCGGCTCACGTCTTCACGCAAACACCAGGGCATCGCGCGGCAGTGGTTTCGCTCGCCCGACGTGCTGGCCTTGTTGCCTTTCGATACGCCGGCGCCGGAACATTCGTTTGCACTGGTCTGGTCGCTGCCTGAAGCGCGTGCCGGCGAACTGCTGGGGCTGGATGAAACGGCCTTCGAGCAGCAGCTGATGCTGGCCACCGCCGGCGAGGCCGGCCAACTCAAGCTCGCGGGCGCGCGCGCCGCCTGGCCGCTGATGCTGGCGAATGCCGCCGCCTGGTCGGGCCCCGGCTGGGTGCTGCTGGGTGACGCCGCGCACGTGGTGCACCCGCTGGCAGGCCAAGGCCTGAACCTGGGCCTGGCCGACGTGGCCGCGCTGTGCCGCGTGATTTCCGAACGCGAGCCCTGGCGTGGGCTCGGAGACGAAAAACTGCTGCGGCGCTATGCTCGCGAACGTTTTGTGCCCACCTGGGCGATGGGCCAGGTCACCGACGGCTTGCTGCGCCTTTTTTCACACCCGCAACCACTCGCCCGGGAACTTCGCAACCGTGGGCTGACTCTGGTCAACCACTTGTCCCCGCTCAAGCGCTGGCTCACCCAGCAGGCGCTCGACTCCTGAAAGTCTTCTCATGAACAAGTTTCTTCGTTTGGCTCTGGCCGCCGGTATCGCCGCCCTGTTCGCGCAAGCCGCCGTGGCGCAGGAAGCGGTGATCCGCAAGAACATCGCCGAACGCCTGCCCCAGTTCCCGAAGATCGACGAAGTCAGCAAGACGCCGATCCCAGGCATCTTCGAGTTGCGGGTCGGCACCGAGCTGGTCTACAGCGACGAGCGCGGCGAGCACCTGTTCCAGGGCGCGGTGATCGAAACGAAGACCGGTGTGAACCTGACCGAAGCACGCATCGAAAAGCTCACGGCGATCGACTTTGCCAACCTGCCGCTGAAAGACGCCATCGTCTACAAACAGGGCACAGGGGCGCGCAAGCTGGTGGTCTTTGCCGACCCGAACTGCGGTTACTGCAAGAAGTTCGAGCGCGAGTTGCTGCAGGTGAAAGACGTGACGGTCTACACCTTCCTGTACTCGATTCTCGGTGGCGACTCGCCCGAGAAGTCGCGCAACATCTGGTGCGCCAAAGACAGCACCGCGGTCTGGCGCGAGTGGATGGTCAACGGCGCCCTGCCGCCGCGCAACATCGCGCAGTGCGACACCGGTGCGCTGCAACGCAACCTGGCGATGGGAAAAAAGTACCGTGTGAACGGCACGCCGGCGCTGGTGTTCGAAGACGGCAAACGCGTACCCGGCGCCCTGCCGCCGGCGCAGATCGAAGCGCAGTTGGTCGCGAGCCGCGCCAAGTCCTGAGGCGCCTGTCTCGGGCGACTCAGGCGTACTTCAGCTCGCCGGTCTTGCCCCGGAACACGCGGTATGAAAACACCGTGTAGCCGGCAATGGCCGGCACCGAAATGCACACCCCGAACAGGATCACCTTCAGTGCCGCAGGGCTGCTGGCGGCCTGCCAGATCGTGAGCCTGTCGATCACGACGAACGGGTAGATGCTGTAGGCCAGCCCCAGGAAGCCGAGCACGAACACGCCGATCAGCAACACGAACGGCAGCCAGCACAGCGGCCCGCGCACGATCTGCGTCTTCAGGAGCACGCGAACGGTCACCAGCGCGATGCCGGTGACGAGCGGGATCGCCATCAGCGCAATGATCTCGGGCAGCGCGAACCAGCGCTCGCGCACGGTCGCGCTGATCCAGGGCGTGGCCATCGAGATCAGCACCATGCCGGCCACCATCGGGCCCCATGCAGTGCGCGCCCAGTCGACAGCTCGTTCCTGCAACTCGCCTTCGGTCTTCATCACCAGCCACGCCGCGCCGAGCAGCGCATACGCCATCGGCAATGCGATCGCAATGGCGCCGGCGAACAGCGGGTAGTTCCAGCCCTCGCCGAAACCGCTGATGTAACGCCCGAGCATCCAGCCTTGCGACACCGACGCGAGCAGCGAGCCGGCGAAGAACAGGCGGTCCCAGGTCTTTTTGTGCGTGTCCTTGGCCTTGACGCGAAAGTCGAAGGCCACGCCGCGCAGCGTCAGGCCGATCAACATCAGCGTGACCGGCAGGTACAGCTCGCCCAGCACCAGGCCGTGGGCTTTCGGGAACGCGATCAGCAGGATGCCGATGCCGAGCACGAGCCAGGTTTCGTTGGCGTCCCAGAACGGGCCGATCGACGCGACCATCACGTCTTTCTCGGCGTCGGTCGCGCGGTGCATCAGCATGCCCACGCCGAGGTCGTAGCCGTCGCTGACCACGTAGACCAGCATCGAGAGGCCCATCAACGCCATGAAGATCACCGGCAGCATGCTGTCGAAGCTCATGATGTTCATGCGGCGCTCCCGCTCGGCAACACCGGCGACGTGCTGGCGCCGGCTGGCGTTGCCGCCTGTTCGACCACGTCGCGCTGCAGAACCTCTTCAGGCTTTTCGGCCATGTACTTCAGCACCGTCACGTAGGCGACGATCAACGCCAGGTACAGCGTGATGTAGAGCGCGAGCGTCAGCCCGATCATGGCCGAGGGCACCGAAGAAGCCACGTCGGCGGTGCGGATCAGCCCGTACACGATGAACGGCTGGCGGCCGATTTCGGTCACGTACCACCCGGCAACGGTGGCCACCCAGCCCGAGAACGTCATGCCCGCGAACAGCCACAGCAGCGCGCGTGGCAGCAAGGCAGGTTGCCACTTCGCTCGCCGGTACAGCCACCAGCCGAGCCAGCTCGTGGCGAGCATCAGCAGGCCCACGCCGACCATGATGCGGAAGGCGAAGAACAGCGGCAGCGGCGGCGGGTGCTTGTCGCCAAAGGAATTCAGGCCCTTGATCTCGCCATCGAGATCGTGCGTGAGGATCAGGCTCGCCAGTTTCGGCACCTTGATCTCGAAATGGTTGCTGCGCGTTTCCTTGTCGGGTATGGCGAACAGCAGCAGCGGCGCGCCGCGTTCGGTTTCCCACACACCTTCCATCGCGGCGATCTTCGCCGGCTGGTGTTCGAGCGTGTTCAGGCCGTGCGCGTCGCCGACCATGATCTGCACCGGAATCACGATCGCTGCGAGCGTGAGCCCCACGCGCAGCACCCGCGGCGCCGAGCGCTGGGCCACGCCGCGCAACACCTGCCAGGCACTCAGGCCGATCAGCAGGAAAGCGCAGGTCAGGGCCGAGGCCAGCAGCATGTGGGTCAGGCGGTAGGGGAACGACGGGTTGAAGATCACGTCGAGCCAGCTTTTCACGTGGTACACGCCGTCGATGACTTCGTAACCCGCTGGCGTCTGCATCCAGGAGTTCAACGCCAGGATCCAGAACGCGCTGAGCGTGGTGCCGAAGGCCACGAAGAACGTCGCCATCAAGTGCACCCGTTCGCTCACCTTGCCATGGCCGAACAACATCACACCGAGGAAGCCGGCTTCGAGGAAAAACGCGGTGAGCACCTCGTAGCCCAGCAGCGGCCCGGCGATGTTGCCGACCTTCTCCATGAAGCCCGGCCAGTTGGTGCCGAACTGGAAGCTCATCGTGATGCCGCTGACCACGCCGAGCGCGAAGCTCAGCGCGAACACTTTGGTCCAGAAACGGTAGGCGTCGAGCCAGCCCTGGGCTGCGGCTTTGTCAGTGCCGTTGCGTGTCTTCAGCCAGCGCAGCCGGAAGAACAGCAGCGCCCAGCCCATGCCGATGCTGATGGTCGGGAACAGGATGTGAAAGGTGATGTTGGCCGCGAACTGCATTCGGGCCAGGATCAGGGCGTCCATCGAAGTCTTTCTTGTTCAGCGTTTGGTTCCGGCCACGGCGCGGCCGGTGAATTCAAGCACTTTTTGCACTTTGGCGCCCATCTTCATCAGGCGCGAGAGCGTTTGCTGGTCCATGCGCTGCACGTCGTCGAACCAGGTCGTCGTGAGCTCGATCAAGTCGTGCATGCCGCGCATGCGCTCCAGCGCCACGCGGTCTTCGTCGGTGGTGGGTTCTTCGAGCAGCGCGTTGCGCAGCATCGAGAGCGTGGGCTCGATCTCGCGGCGGCGGCGCTCTTCGGCCAGGGTGCGGAAGATTTCCCAGGCATCGCTCGGGGCGTCGAAGTACTCACGCCGGTCGCCACTCAGGTGGCGCAGGTTCACGAGCCGCCAGGCCTGCAATTCCTTCAGGCCCATGCTCACGTTGGAGCGCGAGAACTCGAGCTTTTCGGCGAGGTCGTCGGCGTTGAGCGCGGTGGGTGACACGAAGATCAGCGCGTAGATCTGCCCCACCGTGCGGTTGATGCCCCAGCGGCTGCCCATCTCGCCGAAATGGGCCACGAAGCTGCGAACGAGCGGGGACAGCGAGGTCATTCCGATAGTCTACCGAAGTTTCAGGAAATACTGAAAACTCAGGAATTGGAAGCGCGAGCTTGTCGTGGCCTGCGGCGACAATCCGCGCATCGTGTTCGAGGAGCCCGCTTGTCCGAACTGTTGCCCGCTTCAAGTGACCCGGTGGCCTTTCGTCTCGGCTATCTCGCCTTGTTGCCTTTCGTGCTCGGTGCGGCTTTGGTCTGGATCGTGCGGGCCGACGCCCACCCTTACGTTGCGGCGGCGCTCTCAGGCTACGCAGCGGTGGTGCTGGCCTTGATCGGCGGCATTCACTGGGGCTTCGGTTTTCTTGACGAGAACGCGCCACCACGCCTGTTCGTCTGGGGCGTGGTGCCGGCGCTCGTGGCCTGGGTCGCGGTGGTGATGCAGCCCTACGCCGGCCTCGTGCTCCACGGTGTGATGCTGGTGGTCAGTTATCTCGTCGACCGCAAGGTCTACCCCCAGCACGGCGCCTCGCGCTGGCTCTCGCTGCGGTTCCGGTTCAGCGTGGTGGCGAGCCTGAGTTGTTTTATCGGCGCTGCCGGCAGCTGATCTTTTCCAATTGGCCTTGAACATGATCACCTACCGCATCGACGTTGCCGACGCTCACGCCCACCTGTTCCGCGTGACCTTGACGGTGCCCAGGCCCGCCGCCGAGCAGCGCCTGAGCCTGCCGGTGTGGATTCCCGGCAGTTACCTGGTGCGCGAGTTCGCACGCCACCTCTCCGGCATGAGCGCGAAGCAGGGCGCGCGCGAACTGCCGCTGCAGCAGCTCGACAAGGCGACCTGGCTGGCCCACTGCACCGGGCGCGGCGCGCTCAGCGTGAGCTACCTCGTGTACGCCTTCGACACCTCGGTGCGTGCGGCCTTCCTCGATGCGAACCGCGGCTTCTTCAACGGCACCGGCCTGTGCCTGCGCGTTGAAGGCTCCGAGGCGCTGCCGCACCGCGTCGAGCTGCGCACGCTGCCGGCGGGCTGGCAGGTGGCCACGGCGATGCGCGTGGTCAAGGCCGATGCCGCGGGCCGGGGCACTTATGAAGCGGCCGACTACGACGAGCTCGTCGACCACCCGGTCGAGATGGGCCGCTTCTGGCGTGGCGAGTTCAAGGCCTGCGGCGTGATGCACGAGTTCGTGGTGGCGGGCGCCTTGCCCGACTTCGACGGCGAACGTTTGCTGAAGGATTCACAGCGCATCTGCGAAGCGCAGATCCGTTTCTGGCACGGCAAGAAAAGGCCGCCGTTCGAGCGCTACGTCTTCCTGCTCAACCTGATCGAAGACGGCCACGGTGGCCTGGAGCATCGCGCCAGCACCGCACTGATCGGCTCGCGCCGCGACCTGCCGCAGGCCGGCAAGACCGAGACCAGTGATGGCTACGCCAACCTGCTCGGCCTGATCAGCCACGAGTACTTCCACACCTGGAACGTGAAGCGCCTGCGCCCGGCCGAATTTGCGCGCTACGACTACACGCAGGAAAACTACACCGAACTGCTGTGGTTCTTCGAAGGCTTCACGTCGTACTACGACGACCTGTTCCTGGTGCGCTGCGGGCTGATCGACACGGCGCGTTACCTCAAGCTGGTCGGTCGCACCGTGAGCGGCGTGCTCGCGCTGCCGGGTCGCAAGGTGCAGAGCGTGGCGCAGTCGAGCTTCGACACCTGGGTGAAGTACTACCGCAGCGACGAGAACACACCGAACGCGACCATCAGCTACTACACCAAGGGCTCGCTGGTGGCGCTCGCACTCGACCTCACGCTGCGCCGCGAAGGCCGCGGTTCGCTCGATGCCGTGATGCGCGAACTGTGGGCCGTGAGCACGCCGGGCCGCCCCAAGGGCGAACACCGGAGTGCGCAGCACGAAGGGACTCCAGTCAACGCGGGCGGGCCGATCGATGAGGCGCAGATTCGTGCCGCGCTGCTGAAGGTGGGAGGCCGAGCGTTCGATACCGAGCTCGACGCCTGGGTCCACGGTACCGACGATCTGCCGCTGCAAGGAGCGCTGGCCGCGTTCGGCGTCGACTGGGCTGCCGAGGCCGCCACGCTGGCGCAGCGCCTCGGCCTGCGCGTCAGCGAAAGCGCGCTCACCGGCGTGAAGGTCAGCCATGTGCTGCGGGGTGGCGCCGCCGAACGCGCCGGCCTGTCGGTCGGTGACGAGTTGCTGGCGCTCGAGGGCTGGCGCCTGCGCCGGCTCGATGAAGCCCTGCGGCTGATGCAACCCGGCAAGCCGGCCACCGTGCTGGTCGCGCGCGACCAGCGGGTGCTGAGCCTGCCGCTCACGCTGCCGCAGACGACTGCGGCGGGCGGGCCCGGCGTCACGCTCAAGGCGGCGCTGAAGCCGGCGGCGGCCGCTGCTGCGTTGCAAAAGGCATGGCTTTCGGACTGAAAGCACTGATCGGCCCGGCCCCGAGCCCGGCGCGCCATGCGGGCCTGGCCGGCGTGATCTTGCTCGTGCTGGCCGTGCATGGCTGGCTGACGCAGCAGGTGGTCGACCGCATCGCCGACATCCACAACGACACCACGAAGCTCGAGCGCATCGAGGTGGTCTACGTGCGCGAGATGATGATGGCCGCGCCGGCCGTTGCCGCGCCTGCGGCGCCTCCCGCCGCCGAGGCGCCACGAGTGGTCCGCAGCAAGGCCGCGAAGCCGGCCCGGGTGGCTTCTGCACCGCAAGAGCCGGTTGAGCCGGTGCTGGCTGCCGGGCCGCCGGTGCCAGAACCCGTTGTGTTGCCGGTGCCCGACCCTGCGGCGCCGCTCGTCGTGCCGGATCCTCCCGTGTCTGTTCCCGAGCCCGATCCTGTGCCCGCGCCGATGTCCGAGCCGATGCTGGCCGCTGCCAGCGCCCCGCCAGACGCCGCCAGCGCGCCGGCCGCTTTTGCCTGGCCTTCGTCCACACGCGTGAGCTACCTGCTCACCGGCTACTTTCGTGGCGACGTGAACGGCAGCGCGCAGGTCGAATGGATTCGTTCCGGCTCGCGCTATCAGGTGCACCTCGACCTCGTCGTCGGGCCGAGCGTGGCGCCGCTGATTACGCGCCGCATGAGCAGCGATGGCGAAATATCGGCCGAGGGCCTGAGCCCGCGCCGCTACGAACAAGACACCAAGGTCGTGCTGCGCAACCGCAGCATCGTGGGCCTGAGCTTCGAGCCCGGCAGCGTGGTGCTCGCCAACGGCGAGCGGCGCGACACCGTGCCCGGCGTGCAAGACACCGCGAGCCAGTTCGTGCAACTGATGTACGTGTTCAGCACCCGGCCCGAGCAACTGCGCGTGGGCAACACGGTCGAGATTCCGCTGGCGCTGCCGCACAAGGTCGACGTGTGGACGTATGACGTGGTCGCCGAAGAAGTGCTCAACGCGCCTTTCGGCCCGCTGCCCACCATTCACCTGCAACCCCGGCGCTCGGTGCTGCGCCCGAACGAGCTCAGTGCCGAGATCTGGTTTGCACCGCAACTGCGCTTTTTTCCGGTGCGCATCGTGATCCGGCAAGACGCCGAAACCTTCATCGACCTGATGATCTCGAAGCGGCCCGAGCTGGCGGGTTAGCAGCCCGCGCTCGACCCCGGCTCAGACCTTCGGTCGAGCCGGCAGCAGGCGCCGATAGCCGGCGTGCAGCATCTGCAGCACGCCCGGAAGCGACAGGCAAAAAACCGAGAAGACGAAGAATCCGACCGAGAAGTCGTCCATGCTCAAGCTGCCTTCGAAAGCCTTCTTGCAGAGCACAGGCGTGTAGCCGTTCAGCAGCGAGGTCGGCAGCCACTCGGGCAACAGACCCTGCGAAGAATTCGCGCAGCGTTGTGTCAGATAAACGCTCCAGACCACGAATGCGATCCCGAGCACGCTCGCGCCGAGCCGCAGCCCGCGCGCGCCGAGGTGCGCGAGCCAGTGCGTCGACATGCGGTGCCGGAAGGTCGCACCCCACGACGCAGCTTCGGGGTGGAGCCTGCGCCACCCCTTGCGGCACAGCACGACGCCGAAGAGCAGGCTGGTGGCGACCGTCAAGAACAACCAGCCGATCTCTTGCACCGGATGCTGGTAGACGTTTTTCCAGAACGGGTTCACGCCTTGCGAGACCCACGCGGGCACCACACCGCCCTGAAGGAATAGCACGATGACGGCGACGGACACGAAGAAGCCGGCGAGGGCAAAGAACCCGACGGTGAGAAACCCCGCAGTGAGCAGCGCCGACCCGATCAGCTTGTCGCGCGGTTTGACGAACACCGGCATCGGCTGTTCGGCCGGCCGCAGGCCGCGCGGGCGGTAACGGCGGTGGGCGCGCCAGCCGGCGCGCCATATCTGCATCGACACCAGCAGCAAGCCGGCGCCGCTCACCATCACGAAGACCGCGGCCACCGGCTCGACCGTGCCGCCGCTGATGTGCGGCCACATCAGGTAGAGCAAGCCGTACAAGACCAGCAGCCCACTCATCGGCACGGCCAATGACCCGAAGGCGATCGCCGACCAGCCGCGCACCAGAGCCTGGGTGCGTCGCGTCGCGAGCACCGGCTCGACCAGCGCGTCGTGGCTGAGTTCGTAGTAGGTGCTGTCGGACCTGCGGTCGGTGCGCAGCAGCCGGCTGCCGACGAGCTGCGCGAGTGCCGGCTCCGAGAGGCGAAGCTGTTTGCGCAGCTCGTGTTCTTCGATGCTCAGGCGCCGGCCTTCCGGGCTGATGAGGAACTCTTCGCACAGGCGCTTCGCGACCGGCCGGAAATGCGGCTCCGAGACCGAGCGGATCGCGTTGGTGTAGAACGTGGCGAGGGTGTGCGACAACGCCGCTTCGCCGCCGAAATCGGCCAGTGTGAAAGCCCGCTCGGCGCCGGGCTTCTGCGCCTTGGCAGCAACGACTTGCTCGACACGTTGGCAGATCAGCTGCAGATGGAAGGGCTCGACAAAACGCCGGGCGACGTCGGACGCGCCCGCCGTGCGTGTGGTCAGGTAGTCGAGCACCACCTCGGTGAATTCGGGGGCGAGCGTGAACGGGCGCGTGGCCAGCGTCGGGTCGGCGAGCATCGCCGGGCCGGCCATCGCTTCAGCCGCACTCTGCCGGCTCAGCGGCACGAGCCTGAAGCGGTGGTCCATGATCTGCGGAATGCGGTCGGCGCCGTCTTCGAGAATGCCGAGGAAGTCTTCGCGCAAGGACAGCACCACGTGGATCGAAGGCGCCGTGTCGCCGAGCACCTGTTGCGCGGCGTCGGGCGAGGGCGGCTGCACACCGCGAATGATGTAGCTCAGGTCGGACAGGAAAGCGTCGCGTGCCGCTTCGGAGTGCAGCGTGAACAGCTCTTCGAACTGGTCGATGACCAGCACCGGCGTGAGCAAACGGTCGCCGCGCCAGAACTCCACGGTCTTGAAGAAGGCCCAGAGCGACGTGGTGTCGCCGTGCACGTACTCGGTCTTCTGTCGTGACGCCTCGGAGCGCACGCCATCGAAAACCGAGGCCGTGGGCCCGAGCTGAATGTCGTTGAGCCGGATCATCAGCGGCTGGTAGCCCGCCTCGCGCAGGCGTGGCGCCACGCCGGCATTGAGCAGGGACGACTTGCCGACGCCCGACTTGGCATACACCACCACCAGCCGGTTGGCGAGCACCTGGTTCGTCAGCGATTCCGAGGCCTCTTGCCGGCCGAAGAAGGTGCGCTGCGACAGTTCGTCATCGCTGAACGGCTGGGCGCCGCGGTAACGTTGGCCGGTGTTGTTGTCCATGCGGCCTACCGATTGCGGCGCTGGAATTCGCGCGACATGGTCGAGACGACCTTGGCCAGGTCTTCGTCGAAGGCTTCGGGGCGCAGCGCCATCTCGTTGTATTCGCCGAGTTCGCGCACGCGTTCGTCGTCGGCGATGTCGTGGGTGCGCAGCGGAATCAGGAACGAGCCGCGCACGTTCAGCGCGCGGCGCCGCGCCAGCGCCAGTTCCTTGTTGACGTAGCTGTCGCTCTTGCGGCAGAAGGCCGGCGTGTACAGCACCAGCGTGAAGTCGGTGGCGCGCAGTTCATTTTCGATGTGAGCGTCCCAGTCTTCGCCGCCGACCAGTGCGTCCTGGTCGAGCCAGGGGTCGAAATGCGCGGCCAGCAGCGCCGCGTGCACTCGCGCGGCCAGCTCGCGGTCTTCGCGCGCGTAGCTGATGAAAACGCGCGGGCAAGGCCCGAGCGGCGCGGGTACGGCGTCGAAGCCGCCTTCGCTCTCGAGCCGCTTCGACAGGCCTTCGAGGAAGGTGCCGACATCGGAGTCTTCGACTTCGACCCGCATGCCGCGCTGGTAGAACAGGATGGTGTCGTCGCGGTCGGTGGGCGCCAGGCTGCGCAGCGGCTCGGCGGCGATCGCGCTGCCGGTGCGGTTCAGTTCGAGTGCGCGCAGGATCACCTTGAGCAGGATCCGCAGGTGCCAGTGCCGGATGCCGAAGCCGACGAACAGGAAGGTCTGCCCCGGCCGCTTCAGCACCCGCAGCAGGCTGTTGGGCAGCGGCGGGTTCTCTGAGACGATGCCGATCAGGAAGTCGAGGATGTCGTTGTCGCTCAGCACCAGCGACGACGGTTCGGCCGAATCGCCGAACAAGTGAAAGACCACCGGCGTGGCCGGTGACTCGGGCAGCATGAACTCGGGGTTCTGGCGCTTGTCGCCGCGCAGGTGGTAACGCTGCGAGATGGGCGCCTTGCCGGCATCGAGCAGCGAGCGTTTGAGCAGCGGATCCTGGCAGGTCGTGAGGATCAGCGGGAACGGCAGCGAAGCAAGCGTCTTGTGGACCGCAGACGGCTCGAACGAGGCCTGGTTGTAGAACCTCGCCGCTTTCGCGCGCAAGGCGCTGGCCCCGAAGCCCTCGGTGTCTTCGTATTGCTGGGCGAGAGCCGCGAGGTTCTTGCCGCCGGCGTGCTGGTTTTCGTCTTCGAGTTCGCTGGCGAGTGCGCGCGCCAGTTCATCGGAAAAACTCGTGTCGTCGGGTGGCGCGCCCGCGGCGTTGCGAAGCGCGGAGCCGACCGGAACCTCGGGGCCCAGCACCAGCACGCTCTGACCGCGCCTGAGCGTGGCAACCAGGCTGTTCCAGTGTCTCTCCTTCACCGCACCTCCGTTGCAAACGACGCGGGCGCATCGTGGCGCATCGTGGCGCATATTCTCGGGCCCGGCAACACCTAGGGCGCGGGCGCTAAAGTCACGCTTCACCGAAGGAGCGAACCATGAGCTTTGAAAACATCCTGATCGAAACGCGTGGCGAGGGCGAGCGCAAGACCGGCCTGATCACCTTGAACCGGCCCAAACAGTTGAATGCGCTGAACGACGCGCTCATGGACGAGCTCGGCGCTGCGCTGAAGGCCTATGACGCCGACCCCGGCATCGGTTGCATCGTCATCACCGGCAGCGAAAAAGCCTTCGCCGCCGGTGCCGACATCAGCGCGATGGCGAAGTTCGATTTCAACGACACCTACGGCGGTGACTTCATCACGCGCAACTGGGAAACCATCCGCAGCATTCGCAAGCCGGTGATCGGCGCGGTCGCGGGTTTTGCGCTCGGCGGCGGCTGCGAGCTGGCGATGATGTGCGACTTCATCATCGCAGCCGACACCGCGAAGTTCGGTCAGCCCGAGATCAAGCTCGGCATCATTCCCGGTGCTGGCGGCACGCAGCGCCTGCCGCGTGCCGTGGGCAAGGCCAAGGCGATGGACATGGTGTTGACGAGCCGTTTGATCGACGCGGCCGAGGCCGAACGTGCCGGCCTCGTCTCGCGCGTGGTGCCCTTCGCCGAACTGATGACGGTCACGCTCGCTGCGGCGCAGACGATCAACGAGCTGAGCGGCCCGAGCGTGATGATGGCCAAGGAAAGCGTGAACCGCGCTTTCGAAGGCACGCTCGCCGACGGCATCATGTTCGAGCGCAGGATGTTCCATGCGCTGTTCGCGACCGCCGATCAGAAAGAAGGCATGGACGCTTTTCTGAACAAGCGCAAGCCGGTGTTCACGCAGCGTTGATCAAGGCTGCACCCAGCGCGCGCCTTGGTCGTCGAAGATGGCGCGGCGGTGGCCTTCGGCGTGCAGCTCCAGCCAGTCGAGTCCGACCACCTGCGCGCTGATGACCGCGAAGTATTCGCGCGTCAGCGGTTCAGGAGCCGGCGGGGAGGCGACCGGCGCGCGCTTGCCCTGCGGCGCGTTGAGCGGTGTGCCCGGCGGCAGACGGGCCAGGTAGTCCTGTGCGGCGGGCGTGAGCTTGACGCTGGCCCAGCGGGAGGTGGCCGCCAGGCCCGTCATCTCGAGCGACAACAACACGCGGCAACGCAGTTGCCAGCCGAGCAGTGCCGACCACATCACCACCGTGCCGCGCGGGTGCTTCAGCAACTGGGCCACCTTGCCGGCGCGGTCGTCGCTGAACGTGATCAACTGCTTTTGGCGTGGATCCACCTCGCGCAGGATCACGGTGCGCGCGTCGGCCGCTTCGCCATCGACGGTCGCCAGAACGGCCGTGCGCCAGCCGTGCTGCTTGTCGTGCGCGGCGCGCTCGAGCTGCTGCCAGACCTCGGTCTGGATCTCGGCGAGTGTCGCGAGCCGCGTCATGGTATTCAGCCTTCCTTGCGCAGCGAAGGAAACAGAATCACGTCGCGGATGCTCGGTGAATCGGTGATCAGCATCATCAGCCGGTCGATGCCGATGCCGCAGCCGCCGGTGGGCGGCATGCCGTATTCGAGCGCGCGGATGAAGTCGGCGTCGTAGAACATTGCTTCTTCGTCGCCCGCTTCTTTGTTGGCCACTTGCGACTGGAAACGTGCGGCCTGGTCTTCTGCGTCGTTCAGCTCCGAAAAACCGTTGGCGTATTCGCGCCCGGTGATGAAGAGCTCGAAACGTTCGGTGACACTCGGGTCGGTGTCGGACGCACGCGCCAGCGGCGACACCTCGACGGGGTAGTCGATGATGAAGGTCGGTTCCCACAACTTTTCTTCGACCACCGCTTCGAACAAGCCGAACTGCAGCTCGGCGAGTTTCCAGTGCGCCGGCGCCTCTTCGCCGTGGGCCTTGAGTGCCGCGCGCAGCACGGCCGCATCCACCGCTTCGGCTGCCGTCAGCCCCGCATGGGCAACGAGCGAATCACGCACTGTGAGACGCGCAAACGGCCGGTCCAGGTCGACTTCCCGGCCGCCATACATGAGCGTGGCCGAGCCGGTGGCCTGGCGCGCCGCGTGGCGCAGCACGGCTTCAGTGAAGTCCATCAGGTCATGGTGGTTCCAGTAGGCCGCGTAAAACTCCATCATCGTGAATTCGGGGTTGTGCCGAACCGAGATGCCTTCGTTGCGGAAGCTGCGGTTGATCTCGAACACACGCTCGAAACCGCCGACGATCAGCCGCTTCAGGTACAGCTCGGGCGCGATGCGCAGGAACATCTGCTGGTCGAGCGCGTTGTGGTGCGTGACGAACGGCTTGGCGTTCGCACCGCCCGGAATCGGGTGCAGCATCGGCGTTTCCACTTCCATGAAGTGGTGCTCGACCATGAACTGGCGGATCGAACTCAGCGCCTTGCTGCGCGCCGCGAAACGTGCACGCGCGTCGCCATCGGTGATCAGGTCGACATAACGCTGGCGGTACTTCTGCTCCTGGTCGGCCATGCCGTGGAACTTGTCGGGCAGCGGGCGCAGGCTCTTGGTCAGCAGCCGCAACACGCTCACACGCACCGAGAGTTCGCCGGTCTTGGTCTTGAAGAGCGTGCCTTCGGCACCGACGATGTCGCCCAGGTCCCAGTGTTTGAACGTGGCGTACAGCTCTTCGCCGAGCGCGTCGCGCGTGACGAAGAGCTGGATCTGCCCCGAGCCGTCTTGCAGCGTAGCGAAGCTGGCCTTGCCCATCACCCGCTTGAGCATCAGCCGGCCGGCCACCACCACGTGCACGCCCAGCGGTTCCAGCTCTTCGTTGGTTTTGGCGTCGTGCTGGCGCAGCAGTTCGGCCGCGTGGTGCTTCGGCTTGAAGTCGTTCGGGAACGCCACGCCTTGTCGGCGGATGAGCGCGAGTTTTTCGCGCCGCTCGGTGATCAGCTGGTTTTCGTCCGTCATGGGGGGCTCTCGTTGAGACTGAAATTCTAGTGGTCGCGGTGGCGGCACAGTATTGGCGGGCGGGCCGCCGAATTCGATCACTTAGAATTCATCATCAAACTTCGCCTGCCTGCAAAGGGATGTCGGCGCAGTGCAATGCCGCCCCTGTCCCATCCTTAGCGAGCCCTTCCGCGTTTGTTCGAATCGATGCTGTTCCAATGAGAATTACCCTGATCGGCTCTGGATACGTTTGCTTCGTGACAGGAGCGTGCTTGGCCGAGCCCGGCAACAACGTGCTGTGCCTTGCAAGCTCTACGCCCCGTTCAACCGCACTCACGAGCGAATGCTCGTGATGGACGTGAAGTCTGCGGAGTTCACCAAATACGCGGCGAACGCGATGCTCGCGACGCGCATTTCGTTCTTGAACGAGCTTGCCAATCTCGCTGACAAGGTCGGCGCCGACACCGAGATGGTTCGCCAGGGGATAGGCTCTGATCCGCGCATCGGCTATGGTTTTCTGTACGCCAGACCCGGCTATGGCGGGTCTTGTTTCCCGAAGGATGTGCAGGCGCTGAGCCGCGCGGCGTACGAGCATGGCCAGGACCTCAAGGTGCTGGCAGCGGTGGAGGCCGTCAACCATGCCCAGAAGCGCGTGCTGGTCGACAAGGTCGTCCAGCGCTTTGGAGCTGATCTGACAGGGCGCAGCTTCGCTGTGTGGGGCCTCGCGTTCAAGCCGAACGCCGACGACATGCGAGAGGCGCCTAGCCGCGTGATCATCCGTGAGCTGTTGCGGCGCGGTGCACAGCTGAGTGTCTACGACCCGATCGCGCTGGCCGAGGCCCGGCGTTGCGTGGAGGCGGACTTGGCCGACGAGCCGGGGCCGCTGTCGAAGATCGTGTTCAAGGACTCACAAATGGGCGCCTTGCAGAGCGCCGACGCGTTGCTGATCGTGACTGAAAGGAAGGCCTTCCGCAGCCCCGATTTCACGGCGATCAAAGCGGTGTTGAAATCTCCGGTCGTCTTCGACGGGCGGAACCTGTTTGAACCAGTGACGATGGCGGAAAGTGGCGTCGAATACTGGGCTGTCGGAAGGTCTACCGCCGGGTTGTCGAAGGCCACCAGATGATCGGTTGTTTCAGCGACCCGACAGGCTCGAGAGTTGGCCCATGAAGAACGAACACGCCTGGAAACCGAGCAAATATGTTCTGCGTCGCGGAGTATTATCGGCTTCTCGCGATGTCAAAGAAGTTGGCGTCGCCTCGCGGCTGATAGCTGATCTCGTTGCCGCTCGCTACGCCGCCGCTTTGCCCCACTACGCACGAGGAAAGCTCGTTGACCTCGGTTGCGGAAAGGTGCCGCTGTATGGCGCCTACCGGCCCCATGTGGCTAGCGTGACCTGTGTTGATTGGGGCAACTCGTTTCACGCAAACGCACACTTGGACGTCGAGACCAGCCTACTGGAGCGACTGCCGTTTCCGGATGGCGAGTTCGACACGATCATCCTGTCTGACGTGCTCGAGCACATCCCGGAACCGGGCCTGCTTTGGGATGAAATGGCGCGAATACTTGCACCCGGTGGGCACGTCGTCATGAACGTGCCGTTCCTGTATTGCATTCACGAGTCTCCGCATGACTACTACCGCTACACCTCGTTTGCGTTGCAGCGATTTGCCGAGATGCGTGGCATGACGGTGTCCGTACTGGAGGTTGTAGGTGGCGGCCTTGACGTTCTGGGCGACACGCTGGCGAAGTACTTGAGCGTCATCCCCGCCATTGGCTCTGTATTAGCGAGCATCGTTCAGTGGTCGGTCGCCGTGGTCGGTAGGACCAGCACGGGGGTGACGATTTCCCGCGAGTCTGGTAGAAGTTTCCCGCTCGGGTTTTTCCTAGTCGCGCGCAAGCCAGAGACCCCCTGAAACCTATTCGAGCTTCCTCCGATGACCTCACTGCAAGACCCCGACCTGAGCAACGGCGCCGTCAAGATCGACTATGCGCAACTCTATGATGATCACGCCGAATACAGCGCGCGGAGAGTGGACGGTAGTTTCGAACAGCGGATGGTTTCGATAGAGGTCGAACAGTTCAAAGTGCCGTTTTTGGTTGATCTGTTGAGCCCTGGCTGGCTGCCGAACAGCGTCGTCGAGATTGGATGCGGGACTGGGGAGCTCATCGCCGCTTTCCCGGTCGCGGCAGGGGGCACCCGAACTGGATTGGACATTTCGCCGGCCAATATTGCCGCAGCTGGCCGACGATTCCCACAAGTTTCATTCCGCCATGGTGACTTCCGAGTCTCGCAGTTGAGTGGGTATGACTGCGTCATCCTGAGCGACATTCTTGAGCACGTTGAAGATGATGCTGGGTTCTTGCGCGATGCTGCGGCCCTCGCCCGCTACACACTCGTCAATCTTCCTCTTGAGAACAATGTTCTCAACTGGGGAAGAAACTACGGACCGAGCGATACATCTGGCCATCTTCGGAAGTACTCGCCAACGCTAGGTTTGCAGCTGTTTGAAAGGGCGGGTCTGAGAGTCTTGCGGAGCGAGCGAGTTTGGCTGCACGAAACGCCCGCCGAACCAATGCGCAGGTCACTTCGACGAGAGTGCCAAGGATCCGCATATGCTGGCCAAGGTCTGTCTCGTGTACTGAGAAGTGCAGTAATGGGTATGGCTATGGCTAGCCGAGTTGTCGGCCGGCCGTTGTTGTCGTCGAATCTTTTTGCAATTGCGGAATCGACGGGGCGAGATTGAAGCTTCGTGCGGAGCTTTTCTGGACGATCTTGGTTCAAGGGTGCGGGGCTGTCGCCGCTGTGGCTGCGCTGGGACTCCTGGGCGCTGCGCTCGGCCCCGCGTCCCAGGGGCTTTTTAGCCGAACCAAGGCCGAGATCGAACTGGTTGCGGCGTTCGCAACTTTAGGATTGCCCCAGTCACTCTTTTTCCATTTGCGCCAGCGTGGTTTGTCGCTGCGACGCGCCACGTCGATTTCGGTTCTCGCCGCAATGCTCAGCGTTCCTGCCAGCGTTGCATACATCTCTATCTTTTCACATATTGAACTGATCGATACCTTGATGTTTGTCGCCGCCGCTTTCGCTTCGGTATTGCATGCAAACATCCGGGCCGTTAGCTTGGCTGTCGCGCCCTCTCGGACATTCAACATCGTGACGGCTGTCCCACAGTTCGGCTTGCTCGCCTACTCGGGTTACGCTGCGGCGACTGGCGCTGCGACATCCGTGCACATTTGTGCTGCGATTTTTGCGTCCATGACACTGGGTTCGATAGTTGCGGCACGTGCCATCCTTAAGTCTCCTCAATGGACGGTCGCTGACCCCCACCCGGCAGGCCTGAAAGCGAGTCTTGTTCGCTACGGAGCGGCGGCGGGAGTGTCTTCAATGCTTTTCGCAGCAAGTACGCTCATTTGCCTGCGGGTAGCCGAGCAACGATTGGGAGCGACGTCTCTCGGTGTATTCAGCATGTCGCTTGCATTGGCCCAGACGCTCATTACGCCTTTGAACTACACACTTCCGTTGTTGTTCAAACATTGGACGCGCGACGGGCGCAGCGCATCAGCTGTGAAGGTCGGCCTTGCCGCAGCAACCTTGCCCCTAGTCGCAGCGCTCGCCTTCCTTGCGCTCCGTTGGACCGGCACATCGATGGATTGGCTTGGGCAGTATTCAGCCGTGAGTGACGTGGCGTGGCTGATGTTGTTGGCGATCTCTGCCGAGAGCTTGTTCCGTGTCGTCAGCGTTGGCGCTAACGCCCATGGAAGGCCGTGGTTGCCGGTCGTTGGCGATGTAGGTCGCGTAGCCGTACTCGTCTCGGCTTTTTTTCTTTTTCGCGTTGACGATCTCACTGCAATCGGCGCAACTTGGCTATTGGCATGTTTCGTATCAGCAGGCATCTTGCTCTTGCTCTGGTGGAGTTCGTTCTTGTGGCCTGCGCGCCGTACCTTATGAGTCGGAAGTTGGATCGCCTTCGTAGCGGCGGTCGCGGGGCGCTTGCATCCAGCGCTTCTATCGCCATGTTGACGGCCACGATGACGGTCTACGCGTCTACCGCGGATCCTGTGCTGACATGGATCGGACGGGTAGCTCTGGTTGTCGGGGGTGTGCTGTTGCTACTTCGGTGTGCGACCGAGCATCATGTCCGCGATGCCGTAGGGCGAGCGGGACAATCAAGTCGCAACGCGTTGATACTTGGTTTCAGCCTAGCAGTTCTTGCCTTGCTGCAGCCTTCCGACGGAATGCAACTTGCAGTGACAAGCTTTTTCCAGTTCCTGGTACTGGTCGCACTTGCACTTACCCAGCGGCGCAACGTGACGTGGAGCCTACTCACCGGTTTTGCAGTGCTGGCTGCCTCATTTGCATTTGTCATCGGCAATGGATCCGCGATTCTGCTCACTGCCGGTGAAGGTGGGCTATTTGAGAACCCGAACGCGTTGGGAGCTTCTGCGCTGGCACTCGCCTTACTTTGTTGGCGTGTGTGTCGGTGGCTGAAGGTTTCACTTCGCAGCTTGGTCGCGCCGCTGTTAGTGGCGCTCGCTGGCCTAGTTGTCTATTCCGGCGCTCGCGCCGCCGTCGCCGCAGGAACAATCGCCGTGCTGTGGCTGATTTGCTCCCGTCTTGCTTCCGAACGCGTGACTCGCGTGATATTTGGACTTGTCGTGTTGGTTGCGGTTTCTTTGGCTCCACTTGTCGTCATATTTGGTTCCGAGTTCATTGATTGGACTACGCAGATGGACCTGCTTGGCAAGTCAGTGCTTACGGGACGAGACGAAATCTGGCCATTCGTGATTCTCGGAATCTTAGAGCACCCTTGGTTGGGCCACGGTGCGGGCGCATTGCCGGGAGGCTTGCTATTAGGGCGATTGGAAGGCCTCTCGGCACACAACGGGTTCCTTCAACTTGCCTTTCAGTTCGGTGTCATTGGAGTGGTGATCTTCGTTGGGTTCATTCTGGCGGTAGGTCTAACCAAGTTTGCAGGTGAGTCGAGGGCTTCACGGGAGGTTACTCGCGCGATCCTGATCGCCGCAGTACTGCATGAAGTATTTGAGGTCATGCTGACGCAGAACCACTTCGGAATTGGTTTTGCTTTCTGGGTCGCAGCAGTCGCATCACACACGCCCCAATTCGTTCGTCGCAAGACTGGCATCGCGCGACGTTCGCACGTATCACTTGCTGAGCGCGATGCTTCCCAAACACCTGAATGGAGCCAAGCCTAGTGGCGGTCAATATGTCGGATACGTTGGGAAGTAAGCGAGCCCTGAAAGTCATGCTTTTTGCCCCTGCCAGCGTGGTTCATACCCAGCGCTGGGTGGAAGGGCTTGCATCCAGAGGTGTCGATCTGCTCTTACTGACGCAGCACCCGAGCATTGACTGGAGAGTGCCGTCCGGTGTCGGCGTCAAAATTCTCCCATTCGACGGGACTCGAGGCTACTTTCTTAACGCTTGGCGGGCGCGGCAAGCACTGAGACAGTTCAAGCCAGACATTGTCAACAGCCACTACGCTTCCGGCTATGGAACCCTGGGAACGCTGGCCGCGTTCAGACCGCATTTGATGTCGGTGTGGGGCTCTGATGTTTTTGACTTTCCGTACCAGTCAGCGGCCGCCGGGCACCTTGTTCGCTGGAATCTGCGCCGCGCCGATCGCATTGCTTCTACCAGCCGTGTGATGGCTGAGCAAGTGCGTCGGCTGGTGCCGACAATCGGGCCCATCGACATTACGCCATTCGGGGTCGAATCCAATCGCTTTGTAGGCGTGGAGCGGCCCGTCGATGACCATCGCAAGATCACAATCGGCACCGTCAAGACTCTCGCTGACAAGTACGGGGTCGACGTGCTGATTGACGCCTTTGCGCTGCTGTTGCGCGACCCAGATCCGCAACTTGCTCCATGTCGCGAGCACCTGAAGCTTCTGCTTGTCGGGGATGGCCCAGATCGGGCAAAGCTCGAAGCCCAGGCTGACGCGCTGGGTATTCGCGCACTGATCACGTTTGTCGGGAAGGTGGCGCACGCGGATGTCCCCGCTTGGCTGAATAAGTTGGACGTCTATGTGGCTGCGAGCCGGCTCGACAGCGAGAGCTTTGGCGTTGCGGTCATAGAGGCGTCAAGCTGTGGTCTGCCCGTCGTCGTGTCCGATGCCGGCGGCTTGCCTGAGGTCGTTCGTGACGGCGTGACGGGGTTGATCGTTCCACGCAACGACTGCGCCGCGCTGAGCGCAGCGCTGAAAAGTCTCGTCACCGACGCGGCTCTACGCAAGACCATGGGCCAGGCGGGGCGTGTTTTGGTAATTCGAGAGTATGAGTGGGAGCATTGCGTTGACAAAATGCTCGAGAGTTACGCCGCTGTGATCCGGGCCCACCGGCAGGGCCGCCCCGGGAAGTCGTCGGAATGACCTGCCTTGCGGGGTTGCTCCACTGGGCAAACACCATGCCCTTTTGGTTTCCTTAAGGAAGACTTCGATGATTGTTTCCATCATCTCCCCATGCCGCAACGAGGCGGACTATATCGACGCCTACGTCACGGCGGTGCTCGCGCAGCGCCGCGACGGTTTCGACATCGAAGTGCTCATCGCAGACGGCCTCAGCAACGATTCGACCCTGCCCAAGCTCGAGGATTGGGCCCGTCGCGAGCCGCGTCTGAAGGTCATCACGAATCCCGGGCAAATCGTCTCGACAGGGCTGAACCTGGCCCTGCAGCACGCCAATGGCGAGATCATTGTCCGCATGGACATCCACACGACCTACGCAGACAACTACGTGGCTGAATGCGTGAGGGCACTTGGCGAAACTGGCGCCACTTGCGTCGGTGGCCCGTGGGTCGCGCAGGGCGAAGGCTTTCTTCAGCGGGCCATCGCCGCGGCCTTTCAGAGCCGGTTCGGTTCGGGGGGCGCCGCGTCGCGAAGGCATGACTACAACGGACTGGTGGATACCGTGTACCTCGGTGCTTGGCGCCGTGACGCATTGTTGGCGATCGGCGGCTTCGACGAAACCTTGGTTCGCAACCAGGATGACGAGCTGAACCTGCGCATCATCCGTGGCGGCGGCAAGGTTTGGCAGAGCAGCGCCATCCGCTCGGTGTACACGCCTCGTGGTTCGTTGGCGGCGCTGTTTCGGCAGTTTCACCAGTACGGTTACTGGAAGATCCCGGTGCTGCAAAAACACCGGCTGCCTGCGTCGGCGCGACATGTCGCGCCGTTTGCCTTTCTCGCGCTGCTGGTGGTCTTGGCATGTGCCGCGCCGTTTTCCGCGGCCGCCGTTGCCGGGCTTGCCACCCTTGCCGGGGTCTACTTCGGCGCTGCGATGTGGTTCGCTGTGCGTGCGGGCCAGGCGGCTTCAATCTCCGATACGGCGGCCGTGGCCGCAGCCTTTGGGTGCATGCACTTGGGCTATGCGTCTGGATTCGGGCGCGGAGTCTGGGACTTCGTGGTGCTTCGGCGTCGTGCTGGCGCCGCGATGAAGCGGCTGACGCGCTAGGCCTGACAATGCAGCCTGCTCCGACCTGGCCGCTATGAAGGACTCGAAAGAATGAAGGAAGTGGATGCAGTGCGCGAAAGGTATGCGCGCCGCTCATCGATTGATGACCCGCTGCGTTACAGCCTGCTGAACGAGTCGGTGCTCATGTCGCATCAGGAAAAGCAGCGTGCACTTGTGCGATGGGTGCAAAAGTGCGCTATCCAGCCCCTCGTGTCCAAGCGGGTGCTGGAAGTGGGTTGCGGGAGCGGCAGCAACCTGCTGGAGCTGATGCGGCTGGGGTTTGCACCGGAAAATCTCGTGGGCAACGAGTTGTTGCCACGGCGTAGCGAAGAAGCCCGGCGCATGTTGCCCGGAGCAGTCACCGTGCTTGAAGGCGACGCCACGCAGATGAACCTGGCGCCCGGGAGCTTCGACGTTGTCATGCAGTCGACAGTCTTCTCGTCCTTGCTGGACGATGCATTCCAGACGATGCTGGCCGAGCGCATGTGGAAGTGGGTCAAGCCTGGCGGTGGGGTGCTCTGGTATGACTTTGTCTATGACAATCCTGCCAACCCAGATGTGCGCGGCGTGCCGCTAGAACGGGTGTGCAAGCTCTTTCCGGCAGCGCGCATTTGGACACAGCGCCTGACCCTTGCTCCCCCGATTGCGCGTCGTGTCTCGGCGATTCATCCGCGCTTGTACGGGCTCTTCAACTTGATGCCGCACCTGCGCACACATGTTCTTTGCTGGATTCAGAAGCCATGACTCAGAAGTTCATCCCCTTTGCATTGCCTGAAATCGGCGAAGAAGAGATAGCTGCCGTCAGCGAAGCCTTGCGTTCGGGCTGGGTGACCACCGGCCCCAAGACCAAGGAATTCGAGAGCGCATTTACGGCGTTTCTGGGTGGAGGTCTCGAGAGCATCGCGGTCAACTCGGCCACAGCCGGTTTGCACCTGGCGCTCGAAGCACTCGGCATCGGGCCGGGCGACGAAGTCATCACGACGACGCTGACCTTCACCGCCACGACGGAGGTCGTGCGTTACCTCGGGGCCGACCCCATCCTCGTCGACGTGGACCCGGTCACGTTGAACATCGATGTGAGCAAAATTCGGGCGGCGATCACGGCGCGCACGAAGGCAATCATGCCGGTGCACTACGGCGGGTTGGCCTGTCCGATGCAGGAGATTCTTGCGATCGCACGCGAGCACGGCTTGAAGGTGGTCGAGGATGCTGCGCACGCGCTGCCAAGTACTTCTGGCGGCACGCTCGTGGGGCAGTTGCTGTCCGACATCACTGTGTTCAGTTTCTACGCCAACAAGACAATGACCACGGGCGAAGGCGGCATGGTTGTCACCCGCGATAGCGAACTGGCCAAGCGAATGAAGGTGATGCGCCTGCATGGCATGAACCGCGATGCGTTTGACCGGTTCACGTCGAAGACGCCCGCTTGGTACTACGAGGTCGTCGCACCGGGCTTCAAGTACAACCTGACCGACATCGCCTCGGCGATTGGAATTCATCAACTCGCGAAGTTGCCGCTTTTTTTGAAGCGGCGCCAGTACCTAGCGGCGCGCTACTTCGACAAGCTCGCGGCGCTGCCCTTGGTGCTGCCGGCCGATGCGCCAGCCGGTGACGTGCATGCGTGGCACCTCTACGTGATCCGCCTGCGTGACGATGCCAAAGCAACACGTGACGACGTGATTCAGGGCCTGTCGGACCGAGGCATCGGCACCAGCGTGCACTACGTGCCGCTCCACCGCCACCCTTACTGGCGCGATCGATACCATCTAACACCAGCGATGTTTCCGCAGGCCGATGCGGCATACAAGTCGATGGTCAGCATCCCGCTCTTCACCGCAATGAGCGACGCCGACCAAGACCGCATCGTGGCAGCCTTGGGCGAGGTGCTGACTTGATGTTGAAGCGGGCCTTCGATATCTTCTTCTCGGCCGGTGCGCTGCTGGTGCTCTCCCCGCTGCTGCTGCTCGTGGCGTTGTGGGTCAAGATCAACTCGCCGGGGCCGGTGTTCTTTCGTCAACGGCGCGTGGGCCGAGGCGGGTCCGAGTTCCAGATCTACAAGTTCAGGACCATGGCCACAGATGCCGAAACGCGCGGGCCGCAGATCACGGTCGGCGCGGATGCGCGCATTACCCGGCCCGGTGCCTTTCTACGCAAGTACAAGATTGACGAGCTCCCCCAATTCATCAACGTGCTGCTCGGCGACATGAGCGTGGTGGGTCCGCGGCCCGAAGTGCCGCGTTACGTGGCGCTGTATCCGCCAGACGTTCGCGACCTGGTTCTCAGCGTTCGGCCAGGAATTACCGATTTGGCATCGATCGAGTATCGCGACGAAAACGAACTGCTTGGCCGCAGCGCTGACCCTGAGCGCACTTACATCGACGAGGTCATGCCTGCAAAACTGGCGTACTGCGAACGCTATGTGCGTGAGCAGAATTTCAAGGGCGACCTTGAAATTATCCGGCGCTCGTTCGTTGTTTCCTTCGCGCGGCACTGAGACTGTAGGACATCGATGCGCATCAGGAATCTCGCCAACCTGCCGCCAATCGCGAAGACGCTGCTTATTGTTGCCGCAGACGTCTTGGTTCTGCCGCTCGCGCTGTGGTCTGCGGTTGCGTTAAGACTCGGCGAACTGCCTCTGAGCGACGGTCCACCAGCCTGGGGGTACATGCTTGCGGTCGTGGTGACGTTGCCGCTCTTTCTGCATTTCGGGCTCTACCGGGCAGTGATCCGATACCTCGAGACCCGCGCATTCGTTCTGGTGATCGGCGTGTCGCTCGGCGCGGCAGCGCTGTTCGCCCTGATTGCATTGTTTCTTCGCATACCCAACATTCCGCGGTCGGCCTTGATCATCTATGCAGTCATGTCCGCAGGTTACGCGACACTGGCTCGACTACTTGCGCGTCAGGTTCTGCGCGGGGCGATGCCCCCGACGGCACGGGTCGGACTGCCGGTCGCGATCTATGGTGCCGGCTCCGCGGGCCGGCAACTGGCCCAGGCGCTTCGGTCGGGCCCCGAGTTCCGGCCGCGCGTATTCGTCGACGACAGCATGTCGCTTCAAGGCCGCTCGATCATGGGTCTGCCGGTTCACTCCAGTCAAAGTCTCTCGACACTGATCGAGCAATACCGGATTGGTACCGTGATCGTCGCGATCCCCAGCCTCAGTGCTGGTCAACGGGCCGATCTGCTGCGCCGCCTCCAGCCATTGAGCATCGAAGTGCGCCTCGTGCCGGGAATGGCCGACCTGATCCGAAACGAGTTGGCGGTTTCCGATGTGCGCGAAGTTCGGCCAGAGGACCTGCTCGGGCGCGACGCCGTGCAACTGGATACCGATGCAATTGCGCAATTCCTCGAGAACAGTGCAGTCATGGTCACCGGGGCCGGAGGCTCTATTGGTTCCGAGCTTTGCCGCCAAATCGCGCGATACAGGCCCCGCCTTCTCGTGCTTTTCGAGATGAGCGAATTTGCGCTTTACACGCTGCGAGAGGAGTTCGTTGCGCTGTTCCCTGATGTCCCACTTGTTTGCGCAGTGGGTGACGTCAAGAATTCGGCGCGGGTAGACGAAATCATGGCGGCGCACGCACCCGCAGCGGTCTTCCATGCGGCAGCTTACAAGCACGTCCCGCTGATGGAGGAGGTCAATGCGTGGGAGGCTCTCCGCAACAACACGTATGGAACCTATGTCGTAGGACAGGCCGCGATCCGGCACGGAGTACAGAAATTTGTGCTCGTCTCGACCGACAAGGCCGTGAACCCGACTAACGTCATGGGCGCGTCAAAGCGGCTTGCAGAACTGGTGTGCCAAGCGCTTCATCAAGAGAATAAGACACGCTTCGAGATTGTCCGCTTCGGGAACGTCCTTGGAAGCAGCGGGAGCGTCATCCCCAAGTTTCGAGATCAAATTGCGGCGGGTGGCCCCATCACAGTGACGCACCCGGATATTGTTCGATTCTTCATGTCGATCCCGGAAGCTGCTCAACTGGTTCTTCAGGCAGCGTGCATGGGGCGGGGAGGCGAGGTTTTCGTTCTCGACATGGGAGAGCCTGTAAAGATTGTTGACTTGGCTCGCAATATGATTCGCTTGTCCGGCTATGCGGAAGCGCAAATCGGGATCGAGTTTACGGGTCTACGGCCTGGGGAGAAACTTTTTGAAGAGCTTCTTGCTGACACTGAGTTTTCCAGAGCAACCAGCCACCCGAAAATACGGGTGGCAAGGGTTGCTTACACCACGGATGATGGGTGGAAAAGACTGAAGGATTGGATCGTGACCGACGGATGCTTTTCCGACGATGATGTTCGCCGCAATATGGCAGAGCTGCTCATGGAATATCGACCGTGGAGCGCATGACTGCACTGAAAGCGCGCTCGCGGGCGGATAAATTTAGTACCACGAGAGGTAAGAATGAAGTCACGAGCGAAGAGAAGTATTGCTGGAGCTCTGGTTTGCTGTGGCTTGTTGCTATTGAATGCCTGTGGTGGGGGTGATTCAACCAGGCTACCTGATCAAGCTGATTCCAGTGACGCAATTGTTGGCAGCAGCCAATCGGGCACGACACCATTCATTGGATTTGTCTCGTTTCGCGGGGCAGCTTTGGCGCGCGTGGCAAGCATTCGATTTTCGATCGAGCCAAAGCTTGGGTCAGCCTCCAAGCCTGTAGGCGCGAAGTACTCGATTGCTGGTCTGAGGCGGCGGGGCTACGTGAGCATTGCGGGCAACGCAGTTACGTTGCCAGTTTTTGGGCTCTATGCTGGCTTTACCAATCGAATCTCCGTGCAGTTGACGTTCGACGATGCTTCCATTCAGACGTTATCCGTTCAGATTTCAACCGATGCCTACGTCGACCCTGCTGGGGTCTACGATCGTCCTGCAATACGGCAAGCTCGAAGCGCAGGCACAGGGTTGGGCTTTGACTTCTTCTTCATGAAGTCCTCGCTGGGCTCGCCGGTCGTTGTCGATACGGATGGTGAGATTCGCTGGGTCGGAGCGGGTTTGGTCGACGCCAAATCGTCAGCGTTCCAGAATGGCGGCTTCGTCATCGGCGATGCATCTGCCGCAGTTGTCCGACGCGTCGAACTCGATGGAACCATCACTGAGTCTTCGCTCACTTCCTCAATCTACACAAACTTTCACCACAACCTTGACGAGGGAAAACAGGGGCTCTTGGCAGAGTTGGACTCCGTGGCGGAGGGCGTGCGGAATATAGAGAGTAATGTTGCCGAGATCAGCCCATCAGGAGTCGTGCTGAACGAATGGGATCTCGCAGCTCTTCTCGAAAAATACATGCGCAGCCAAGGCGACGACCCCACGTCATTTGTCCGACCCGGCATCGACTGGTTCCACGTAAACGCCGCGACATACGACCCCCGCGATGACAGTTTGATCGTGTCGAGCCGCGAGAATTTTGTGATCAAGTTGGACTATACGAGCGGAAACGTCTTGTGGATCTTTGGCGATCCGACAAAGTACTGGTACACATTTCCTTCCTTGCGTGCGAAGGCGCTCGTACTGGACTCGGGCGGTCTGTACCCGATTGGTCAACATGCAACGTCGATCACGTCGGACGGTTTGCTGATGTTGTTCAACGATGGACTGAACAGCATTAACCAACCCGCCGGAGCGCCGACCGGGGAAAGCCGCACCTACAGTGCCGTTTCTGCATATGCGGTCGATCCGCGAAGTCTCACTGCGCGTGAGATGTGGCGTTTCGACTACGGGCAATCGATCTATTCAGACATTTGCTCAAGCGCATACGAAGCGGGGGGCAAGTCGCTGCTGATAAGCTATGCGGTCGCTGAAAATAGAACGAAAGCGCGGCTGGTCGGACTTGACGGAAACCGCAATGTTGTTTTTGACTTTGAATATCCTACGTCGAGTTGCTCCACCAGCTGGAACGCGCAGCCGATCGCCTTCGACAATTTGTCCATTGACTGAGCCGGAAGCTCACGCGTTTCCTGCGTCAGGCGAGCGCCAGTTTCATTCGTACTTCGAGGGGCCTTCCAAACGGATCGCGGAGCTGGTTTGTTGGCATGAAGTTGCGGCGGTGGATCGCCAGCGACGATTGCTTCTCGGACGAACAATCTCGTCTCCAAGTGTCAAAGTTGACGCCCGAGTCCCGCCCCGTTGACGGCGTGAGGGTGTGACCGGCTCTCAAACAGTACAGGTGCTCACTTGCCCCATCGCCAGGCTCTCGCAAGTTCAGCACTTGCCGCAAGATCGTGCGGGTTGATCGTTCGAGACCAAGCTGAATAGCGGCGGGCAACCACCAACGCCGTCGACGCAACCAGCGCCAACAAGGTGCAGGCCAACGCAATGAGTGAAATCGACGGCTTGGACTTGCGATCAGGAGGCACGGCAATGTCCACCTGCTGCAACGCCGGCCCTTCCTTCGCCTCATCGAGCTTGGCGGCTTCGAACTGACGAATCATGGATTCAAGCAGTGTCTCCTGGAGCTTCACTTCGCGGCGTGCTCGAACGTACTCAATGGCGGCTTCCGGGAGTTTGCCCACCGGCATGTCGACGGCGCTGCCGGCGTTCCCGCCTTTGGACGACTCCATCCGAGCGAGTTCGCCGCGTAGCGCGCGAAGCTCAGAACTCAAGCGAATGACCTCGGGATTCTGCTCGGTCGCAGCAGTGCGCAACACCTTGAGCTGCACGTCGCGCTCGGTGATCAGTGCACGCAGTTGCGCGGCGCCACCGATCAGCGCTTCGGCCTGCTTGTCGAGCACGATGACGCCCGATTTCTCCTGCACGATACGCAGTTCCTGTTCGGCCTTGATCAGGTGTTCCTTTGTCTCGTTGAGCTGCTTCTCGAAAAAGGCACGTCGCAATTGCGCCTCGGAGACGGCGAGCCGCGCCAAGACCTTCGTCACTTCGTCGGCGTGCGCATTGGCCAACTCAGCGGCGAACTTTGGTTCCTTGTCGTCGACCTCGACACTGATCAGGCCGCTCTTCTTGTCCGAGGTGACGTGGATGTAGTTCGAAATTTTTTTGCGGAGGCCCTCGTAGGTCTCGATGTCGTAGCGGGCCTTCAGATCGAAGCGATCTGCGAGTGCGCGCTGCACGCTGTCGCTCTTGAGCAGCGCGACATACAACTCGTCGGGCGTCTTGCCCGCAGCGCCTCCGACCAGGCCGCCGAGCGATCCGAGTGCGGCCAGCGCTGCCACCGACCCGCCGCCCTGTTGCTGCGACCCTGGAGCCAGCAGCGTAGCTCGCGCAGTGAAAGTCTTCGGCAACAGCAGCGCGACCACGACGGACGCGATGGCCACGACGACCGTGGCCGAGGCGATTAGCCGCTTTCCATCTCCGATCCATGTCAACGCCTGGGTCAGGTTGACGGTGGGTCCCTCGTCTTCGAACTCGTTGGATGTGGCCTCTGGGGGCTGCTGCAGATCGTCGCTCTTCATGAAATTCCCTGCATCACAGCGAGTGGATGGCCGCAATGCCAATCCCGAACCCTGTGAAGATCTGCGCAAAGTCCTTCAGGTTGCGAACGAAGGCGCGGCCCCAGGTTTCGAAGTCGAGCTGGTTCGGCACGATGAGGGCGTCGCCAGGCTGCATGACTTGCGATTCGAGGCTGCTGCGGCCGAAGAAGTTGCGCTTGTCGCCGGCGTGGCTCACTGTTCCGTCGGCTCGCAGAATGAACATGTTGTCGGGTTCCGCAGCTTCGTCGGCGCCGGCCAGGCGCAGATACTCGCCCGCCGTGCGGCCCGGCTTCCAGAGGAACGCGTTGCTGTTGACGACCGCCCCTGCCACGGTCACGAAGCCCGGGCGCGGTGGAACGATGATGCGGTCGCCACCTTCCAGTGGTACATCGGGAAGCGCGTCGAGCGACGCTGTCTCGGGCTCCAGCTCAAGCGCGATGCGGCCGTTCGGCTGCACGTTGCGCAAGCGCGCGAGTTGAGCCTGTGTCGCAGCATTGCTCACCGCTGTGGTCGACGCGGCGCCCACGGCGTCATCGCGACGGTTTGCGGCGTCGCGCGCGGCCTGGACGGCCGAGATCGACTCAAGGCGTGCGATCGCGGCGACCAGGTTTTCGCGTTGCCGCTGGCGCGTTTCTTCGCGGCTGAATTCCAGGCCGTAAAGGTAGGCCTGGCCAGTGAAGCCGCCTGCGCGTGTGATCACGCTCTTCAGCGTGTCGCCGGGCTGCAACTGGTACACACCCGGCGAGCCCACTTCGCCTTCGAGCGACACCAGGCGAGTCTGGCGCGACAGTGGCACGCGAATATCTTTCTGGCTGTAGACAGTGACGACGTCGCCAGCCATCAGCTCGATGTTGTTGGCGGCGTCGCCTTGCAGCACGGCCTTGCCGAGATTGAACGGGATCACCTGGGTGCTGAGGTCCTGGGTGTTCAGGCGCTCGATCACGGCGTAGTCCCAGTTCAGTGCATCGAACAGCGCCGTCGGCGCTTTCTTCGATGCTTCAACCACGAGGCGGTCTTCCTTGCGACGTTGGCGTTCGGCGCGGGTCCGCGGCGCGGTCTCGGCGTTCGACGTCTGGCCAGAGGCCTGAACGGCACCTGGCGACAGCGGCCCGTTCGCAGCGGGGCGGGTGTTGCCTGCGCCCGACTCCGCGCGAAGGTCTTCGTCGTCTTCGATCACCTGCACAAGCAGATTCTTGCGGCGATAGAAGTCCGGCGAGATCAGCGCGTCGCGGTCGGGAATCAGGTCGCGGATGCGCATGCCCGGCTTGAACGGGTAACGCAGCGGCTGCGCCACGTGGCCACGCAACGTGACTGCATTGGCGAACTGCGGCGAGATCGCCAGCAGCGTCAACACGTCACCATCCCGCAAGGGTTTCTGCAGCCCGTTGCCATCGAGCTTGAACTCTTCGACAAAGCGCGCTGCTTTCGGCTGCTCGGTGTCGATGCGTTCGAGCTGGGCCCGGTTCGGATTCGCCAGCAGCGGTGTGCCACCCGCATAACGAAGCACTTCGCGCACCGGCTCTTGCGGCGTCTTGAGTTCGTAGATTGCCGGCGTGTCCAGCGCGCCGTTGATGGCCACCCGAGCGCCTGCGGGCTGGAACACGATCACGTCACCCGCTGCGAGCTGAACGTCTTTGGACTTGTCGCCCTGCACGAGGAACTCGTAGATGTCGAGTTCCGAGATGATGCGACCGTCGCGGCGCAGCAGCACCTTGCGCATCGAGCCGTTGGGCGCCGGGCCGCCCGCCATGACGACCGCCGACAGCATGGTCGACTGGCTCGACAGCGTGAAGACGCCGGGCTGGCGCGCGGGGCCGACCACGAACACCTTGAGGCCACGCAACTGGCCGAGCGAGACGTTCAGATTGAAGTTGGTGTAGAGCCGCCCGATCTGCGCCCGCAGGTGTTTCTCAAGGTCCGAGGCCTTGACGCCTGCGACGTTGAAGCTGCCGATCTTCGGCAGGCTCAGCAGCCCGTTGCGATCGACCTTGCTGCGATAGTCCACATCGATCGAACCCCATGCGCGCAGCACGATCTCGTCACCCGGGCCCACGGTGTAGTCGGCCGACACCGGCACGTTGTCGACCGGCGCAAAGCTGTCTGCGTTGTCCACGAAGAAGCTCTGACCGAAGATGGGCAACAGGCGCCCGGTGGCGCTTTCGACGAACTTCTGGAACTCGCTGGGTTTGGCCGGTGGTGGTTCGGCGCGGCGTGGCGCACTGTCGAAGCCGTCGCCGCTCTGCCCCTGGCGACGCGATAGGTCACCAGGGTTGAAGTTCTGGATCGAGCGCTGCCCTGCGGCGCCGCCTTGAGTGCCAGGCGCCGTCTGCGCACCCGGTTTCCCGGGCAGTGTGCTGGCGGGGTAGCCGGGGGTGTTGAATGAGTTGCCGGCACTCGGTTGCTCGTCGGCCGCGCTCGCGGCCACAGTGCCCAGCGCGAAGCACAGAACGAGTAGAAGACGCAGCATGTTGGAAGCAGAGACTGTCATGAAGTTACGCCGGATTCGGTTTCGCGATGTGCGCAGGGCACGAACTACTTTCTTCCATAGGTGTCTTCGAAGCGCACGATGTCGTCTTCGCCGAGATACGACCCCGATTGCACTTCAATGATCTCGAGTGGCACCTTGCCGGGGTTGGCCAGACGGTGGGTCGTGCCGAGCGGAATGTAGGTGCTTTGGTTCTCGGTGAGCATGATGACCTTGTCGCCGTTGGTCACTTCGGCCGTGCCCGAGACCACGATCCAGTGCTCGGCGCGGTGGTGGTGCATTTGCAGGCTCAGGCTCGCGCCCGGTTTGACCATGATGCGTTTCACCTGGAAGCGCGTGCCGGCGTCGATGCTGTCGTACCAGCCCCATGGGCGGTTCACCTGGCGGTGCAGGTTCTGTTCGGTGCGGCCTTGCGCGTGCAACTGGCCGACGATCATCTTCACGTCCTGGCTGCGGCTGCGGTGTGTCACGAGCACGGCATCGGCCGTCTCAACCACCACCACGTCGTCGAGCCCGACCACGCTGACCAGCCGGCTCGCAGCATGCACGAGTGTGTTGCGGTTGTCGTGCATCAGCACGTCGCCTACGCCGGCATTGCCTTGTGCATCTTTGGCGGCCACTTGCCACACGGCGTCCCAGGCGCCCAGGTCTGACCAGCCGGCATCGAGCCGTTCCATGCCAATCTTCACCGAGCTGCCGGGGCACTTTTCCATCACCGCGTAGTCGACCGATTCGCTCGGCACGGCCTCGAATTCGGCGCGGCCGGGGCGCACGAAACTGGCATCGATAGCGCGTGCGGCCCAGGCCTGGCGCGTGGCGATCAGGATGTCGGGGCGGAACTGTTCGAGTGCGGCAAGCCACGCCGAAGCCTTCACCACGAAGATGCCGCTGTTCCAGAAGTAGTTGCCGGCGGCCACATAAGCCTGCGCGGTGGCAAGGTCGGGCTTTTCCACGAACTGCGCCACCGCGAGGCCGCCGCTGGCGTCAGCCGTGCGGATGTAGCCGAAGCCAGTTTCCGGCGCGAGCGGCGCAACGCCGAGAATCAGCACCGAACCATCGGCGGCGCGCCGCACGGCGCGCTGCAGCGCGGCAGTGAACTCGGTGGCGTTGGTCACGGTCTGGTCGGCAGGTGACACCACCAGCACCGGGTCGTTGCCACTCTCAAGCGCTTGCAGGGCCGCCAGTGTCATCGCGGGCGCGGTGTTGCGGCCTACGGGTTCGAGCAAGAGCGATGCGCCGGTCAGCTTGAGCTCACGCAGTTGTTCGAGCACCAGAAATCGATGTTCGTCGTTGCCCACCACGATCGGCTGTGCCACGCTGATGTCGGCCGCGGCGAGCGCCTGCAGGCGCAATGCCGCCTGCTGAAACAGGCTGTTCGTGCCGGAAAGCACCAGGAACTGCTTGGGGAACTGCGCGCGCGAGAGTGGCCACAGCCGGGTGCCGGAGCCGCCGGCCATGATCACGGGTTGGATTTGAATCGGCATTCTTTTGTTTTTGCGCGGTGTTCTGCGAATGCAGGCGTCGCAGAGCTTGCAAATGCGCTACCTGAACGGCGAGCCTCACTCGTACGTTTTTGGTGGGGGGCACCGGCCAGCAAGGGCAACCAAGCCGTTCAACGACACCCGACGAAAACGGTGATTATCCACGCTGGCCGAGCCGGCCATTGCAGGGTGGCGAGTCTGCTCAAGCCAGAAGGCCCTGCGCTCCGCAGCGATGCCGCGTTATGCGAAGAATGTCGCGGCCGCCAGAAAGGGTGCTTGCGCGTCCTTGCTCGCCACAATGGGTTGCTCTGCACCGAGCGGCCAGGCGATGTTGACGCTCGGGTCGTTCCAGCGCAAAGCGCCTTCGGCGTGGGGTGCGTAGTAGTCGGTTGTCTTGTAGAGAAAATCGGCCGAGTCGGTCAGCACCAGAAAGCCGTGCGCGAAGCCCGGTGGAATCCACATCATGCGGTGGTTGCCGCCCGTGAGCTCGGCGCCCGCCCATTGCCCGAAGGTGGCGCTGCTCTTGCGCAAGTCGACGGCCACGTCGAGCACGCCGCCGTTCGTTACCCGCACGAGCTTGCCCTGCGAATGCGGCGGCAACTGGTAGTGCAGGCCGCGCAGCACGTTCTGCGACGAGCGCGAATGGTTGTCCTGAACGAAATCGATCTGCTGCCCGACGGCTTCGTTGAACAGCTTCTGGTTGAAGCTCTCCATGAAAAAGCCGCGTTCGTCGCCGAACACCTTGGGCTCCAAGATCAAGACATCGGGGATCGCGGTTGGGGTGATTTTCATCCGCACGAATTGTCAGGCATAACGGGCCGAGGGCTGCCGCGATGGCCCCCCTGACGAAGCACCTTCAGCCGGCTCCGTGCCCTGCATTGGCCACATACCAAGCCATCGCCTGCGCCAGCCCTTCGCGCACGCGGAACGAGGGCGCGTAACCCAGGCGCTCGCGCGCCTTGCCGATGTCGGCCAGCGAATGCAGCACGTCGCCTTCACGAAACCCGCGCCGCTGCGGGCTGGCGTTGCGCAGGTGGGCGAAGCGCTCCGCCAGGCTCGAGCGCAGCAGCTCATACAACTCGTTCAACGAGGTTCGGTCGCCGACCGCGATGTTGTAGATCTGGTTCGGCGCCTCGGCGTTGCCCGCCAGCGCCGCCAGCAAGTTTGCCTGCACGGCGTTGTCGACGAAGCAGAAGTCGCGGCTGGTTTCGCCGTCGCCGTTGATGAACACCGGCTCGTTGCGCAGCATCGACGCGATCCACTTCGGAATGACGGCGGCGTAGGCGCCATCAGGGTCTTGGCGCGGGCCGAACACGTTGAAGTAACGCAGGCCGATCGACTCGAAGCCATAACAGCGCGCAAACACTTCGGCATACAGCTCGTTCACGTACTTGGTTACGGCGTAGGGCGAGAGCGGCCGGCCGATCACGCCTTCGACCTTCGGCAGCGCCGGGTGGTCGCCGTAGGTCGAGCTCGACGCCGCGAACACGAAACGCTTCACGCCGGCGTCGCGTGCCGCGGTGAGCATGTTCAGAAAGCCGGTGATGTTGGCGCTGTTGGTGAGCAGCGGGTCGGCCAGGGAGCGTGGCACGCTGCCGAGCGCGGCCTGGTGCAACACGTAGTCCACGCCGGCGCAGGCGGCTTGGCAGTCAGCCAGTTCGCGGATGTCGCCGCGCATGAAGCGAAAGCGCGCCCACTGCTCGGCCGACACCAGCGAGCACACTTCGTCGAGGTTGTGCTGGTGGCCGGTGGCGAAGTTGTCGAGGCCCACCACCTGCTGGTCGAGCTTGAGCAGGGCTTCGAGAAGGTTTGAGCCGATGAAGCCGGCCACGCCCGTCACGAGCCAGGTGTGGCGCTCTGTGCGCAGGTGCGATTGCAGGTTGGTGAAGGCGGTCACGGCGTTTCGATCAGAGACGCCAGGCCCGCATGCCGGCGGCGGTGATCGCAGCCGCGTCGAAGCTGGCTTTCACGTCGACGAACACCGCGCCGGGCACGCCCATGGCGGCCACGCTGGCGACCGGCAGTTCCTTGTATTCGCGGTGCGCCACCGCGGCCACGATGGCTTGCGCCTTGGGCATGTCTTTCAGGCTCTTCAGCGAAACGCCGTACTCGTGCTCGGCTTCGCTTGCGGCGGCCAGCGGGTCGTGCACGTGCACCGTGGCGCCGTAGCTCTGCAACTCACGGATCACGTCGATCACCTTGCTGTTGCGCAGGTCGGGGCAGTTTTCCTTGAACGTGAGGCCGAGCACGATGATGTCGGCGCCTTTGACCGGCAGGTTGTTCGCAATCATCTCCTTGATGGTCTGCTCGGCGATGTACTTGCCCATGCTGTCGTTGATGCGCCGCCCGGCCAGAATGACCTGCGGGTGGTGGCCCAGCATCTCGGCCTTGTGCGTCAGGTAATACGGGTCGACGCCGATGCAATGGCCGCCGACCAGGCCCGGGCGGAACGGCAGGAAGTTCCACTTGCTGCCGGCGGCTTCGAGCACTTCGGTCGTGTCGATGCCGATCTTGTGGAAGATGATCGCCAGCTCGTTCATCAGCGCGATGTTCAGGTCGCGCTGGGTGTTTTCGATCACCTTGGCCGCCTCGGCCACCATGATGCTGCTGGCTGGGTAGACACCGGCGGTGATGATCGAGCCGTACATCTTCTCGACCAGCGCGAGCGTGCTGGGTGTGTCGCCGGCAACGACCTTCTTGATCTTCGTGACCGTGCGCTCCTTGTCACCCGGGTTGATGCGCTCGGGGCTGTAGCCGACGAAGAAGTCCTGCTTCCACTTCAGGCCAGACAGTCGCTCGATGATCGGGATGCAGACCTCTTCGGTGGCGCCGGGGTACACGGTCGACTCGTACACGACGGTTGCACCACGCTTGATGTGCTTGCCCACCGATTCCGAGCTTTTCACGAGCGGCGTGAAGTCGGGGCGGTGCGCGTCGTCGACCGGCGTGGGCACGGCGACGACGATGAAATCAGCCTGCGCCAGCACGGCAGGGTCGGTGCCGCAGCTCAGTTGCTTGGCCGAGCGCAGGTCGTCGCCGCTGACTTCGCCAGTCGGGTCGACGAAGCGCTGGTAGGCGGCGACTTTCTCGGCTGACATGTCGAGCCCGAGCGTGCGGTACTTCTTGCCGAATTCCACGGCGAGCGGCAAACCCACGTAGCCGAGGCCGATGACGGCAACGGTGGGCGAGGTGGAATCGGGCATGAGCGCTCTCGTTCGAATTCGTGCAATGCGTGGAAAAGGGCGACGCCTGCGGGCGCGCAAGACGGGCCTGGCGGCACGCCCAAAACCAACAATTCTAGTGGCGCCACCCCAGCCGACAACGCCGATCCGTGGGGGGAGGCGATAATCGAAGGATGACCGAAATCACGATACAAACCGCTGCGGGTGCCGCAGCAACCCTTTCTACAGACGAATCCACGCTCCCCGAGTCGCCCCCTGTCGCGCTCGAATTCGCAAGCGTCGGCCTCGCCCCCAGCCTGCAGCGCGCCGTGGCCGTGCAGGGCTACACGCTGATGACGCCCATTCAGGCCAAGGCGATCCCGATCGTGCTGGCCGGCCGTGACGTGATGGGCGCGGCACAAACTGGCACCGGCAAAACCGCTGCGTTTTCGCTGCCGCTGCTGCACAAGATGCTGCGCCACGAAAACGCCAGCATGTCACCGGCGCGGCACCCGGTGCGTGCGCTCGTGATCGCGCCCACACGCGAGCTGGCCGACCAGGTCGCCGCCAACATCAAGGGCTATGCGGCGCAAACCAAGCTGCGCGTGGCGGTGGTCTACGGCGGCATCGACATGAAGCCACAAACGCTCGAACTCAAGGGCGGCGTCGAGGTGCTGGTGGCCACGCCGGGCCGGCTGCTCGACCACATCGAGGCCAAGAACTGCGTGTTGAATCAGGTGGAATACGTGGTGCTCGACGAAGCCGACCGCATGCTCGACATCGGCTTTCTGCCCGACCTTCAGCGCATCCTGAGCTACCTGCCGAAGACGCGCCAGACGCTGCTGTTCTCGGCCACGTTTTCGCCCGAAATCAAGCGTCTGGCCGAGAGTTATCTGCAAGACCCGATCCTGGTTGAAGTGGCGCGCCCGAACGCGACCGCCACCAACGTCGAGCAGCGTTTTTTCAGTGTCGCCACCGACGACAAGCGCCGCGCCGTGCTCAAGATCTTGAAAGAGCGCTCGATCACGCAGGCGCTGGTGTTCGTCAACTCCAAGCTCGGCTGCGCGCGCCTGGCGCGTTCGTTCGAGCGCGACGGCCTGCGCACGAATGCGCTGCACGGTGACAAGTCGCAAGACGAGCGCTTGAAGGCGCTCGATGCTTTCAAGGGCGGCAGCGTCGACGTGCTGGTGGCCACCGACGTGGCCGCACGCGGCCTCGACATCGCCGACCTGCCGGCGGTGTTCAATTTCGACGTGCCGTTCAACGCCGAAGACTATGTGCACCGCATTGGCCGCACCGGCCGCGCCGGCGCATCCGGGCTGGCGGTGACGCTGGTGTCGTCTTCAGACGCGAGACTGGTGGCCGACATTGAAAAGCTGATCAAGAAGAAGATTGATCTCGAACCGATGGAGTTCGACGATGAAGCGCCACGCCGCGAGTACCGCGACAGGGTGCGGCACGACAGTGACGCTGACCGTGCAGACGCTGGCGCCGAAGAACGGCCCGTGCGCGCCGCACCAGTGTCGCGCAGTGCACCTGTCTATTCGCCGCCGCGCGCGCCGAGCGACCCGTTCTTCGACAAGCCCTACGAGGCACCGGCCGAGGCGGTCGAGGCCGCTTGGGAGCGCAAGACGCCGTCTGCACCGCGGGGCATGTCGCCCAACATCAAGCCGAAGAAACGCGTCGCTGCGTTGTTCGGCGCCAAGCAGCCCGACGAAGCGGTGTCCTGAGGCGCCGGCCTCAGCCGGCGAGCAGCGAAAACACCACCGGCAGGTCCGCGGGCAGGCTGCCCGGTTTGGCTTTCCAGCGTTCCACGCTGTCGGTGCGCGTGAACGCTGATGCCAGGGTCAGCCCGCAGCTCACAGACACGCGCGTGCCTGCTTGCAGATGCGCGAGCAGCGCTGTCAGCAGTGCCCCGTTGCGGTACGGTGTTTCGATCATCAACTGTGTCTGGCTGGCGCGCCGCGACAGCGCTTCGAGTTCACGAATGCGGGCACCTCGTTCGTTGGCCTCGATCGGCAGATAGCCGACGAACGCGAAGCTCTGCCCGTTCAAACCGCTCGCGGCCAGGGCCAGCAGCAGCGAGCTGGGGCCGGGCAGGGCGACCACGATCAGGCCAGCCGAGTGCGCGGCCTGCACCAGCGCGGCGCCCGGGTCGGCCACGGCCGGCAGGCCGGCCTCGGAGATCAGGCCGATGTCGTGGCCTTTCATTGCTGGCGCCAGCAGCGCTTCGAGGTTCGGCGCTGCCACGGCCCGCGCGCCTTTTTGCGGGCGGGGCAGCTCCACGATGTCGAGCGATTGCAGCGGCCGCGCGAGCGGCACGAGGGCATCGACCCGTTTGAGGAAAGCACGTGTTGTCTTCGCGTTTTCGGCGACCCAGTGCTGCAGCGCGGCGGCGCGCCGGATCACACCGAGCGGCAGCACCTCTTGCAGGTCGGGTACGGGGCCGGGCGCGCCGAAGTCGAGCGTGTTCGGCACCAGCACCAGTTCGCCCAGCCCGCTCATGGAAGCGGTTCCGCCAGCGGGTCGATGCCGGCCGCGCGCAGCAGCGCACAGGTTCGGATCAGCGGCAGGCCGACAAGCGCGGTCGGGTCGTCGGACTCGATCGCGTCGAGCAGCGCGATGCCCAGCGTTTCCGATTTGGCGCTGCCTGCGCAGTCATATGGTTGTTCGGCCCGCAGGTACCGTTCGATCTCCTCGTCGGTCAGTTCGCGAAAGCGCACCTTGACCGGCGCCAGCGCAGTGCCGGCGTAGGCCGTGCGCGCAGACACCACGGCCACCGCGGTCTGAAAAACGACGCTGCGCCCGCTCATGCTGCGCAGCTGCGCCACGGCGCGCTCGTGCGTTCCGGGTTTGCCGATGGGTTGGCCGTCGAGATCGGCGACCTGGTCGGAGCCGATCACCACCGCGTTCGGGTGCAGTCGCGAAACCGCGTGTGCCTTGGCCAAGGCCAGGCGTTGGGCGAGTGCGGCGGGGGCTTCACCGGGCCGCGGGGTCTCGTCCACGCCGGGTGCGTAAACCTCGAACGGCAGCCGCAAGCGCGACAGCAGCTCGCGCCGGTAGATTGATGTGGAACCCAGGATCAGAAGCGGTCGCGTGGTCATGGCCGGATTCTCCCATCGGCTGCGAGGCGATCACCGGCGGAACTACACTTGTTCGATGGCAACGCGCGAGTTCGATCCCTTCCGTCTTGAGGTGCAGGCTTTTGCCAAGGAATCCGGGCAACTGGAAGGCCGCTGGCCCTTGATGCAGCTGTTGCGGGTGGCCGAATCCGCGCTGGGCGATGCCGAAGAACGCCGTGCCGCAGAAGTCACCTGGAGTGCCCGCGGCGAGCAGCGTGCGGCGCCGGGTGCAGAGCTCAAGACCTGGCTTCATGTGAAAGCCGCCACGGCTGTCTCGCTCGAATGCCAGCGTTGCCTGCAGCCGATGGCTGTGGCGCTCGCTGTCGAGCGAAGTTTCCTGTTCGTGCACGGCGAAGAGGCCGCCGCGCAGCTCGACGCCGACAGCGACGACGACGTGTTGGCGCTGACACGTTCGCTCGACCTGCGCGAGCTGGTCGAAGACGAGTTGCTGCTGGCCATGCCGATCGTGCCGCGGCACGACGCTTGCCCCGAACCGCTGCCGGTTCGCCCGAACGACCCGCTGGCCGAAGAAAACCCCAACCCGTTCGCAGCACTGGCGGTGCTCAAGCGGGGTGGCCCGCTGAACTGAAGCGGGGCGGGCTGGCCATGCTAGAATCTTGGGCTTGTCTGCGGGCACATCTGCGCACGCGGCCGCCACAGGCGGCAACTTGCAGGCGCTGGTACCCGCTCCCTGCATATCCGTTTAGTGTTTGTGCGCTGCATTCAGCGAAACCACCCGGCGACATTTCCTGTCGCAGCGCTGGCCCCGGCTTGAATGCGGGCCCAAGGAGAACTCCATGGCCGTTCAACAGAACAAGAAGTCCCCTTCCAAGCGTGGCATGCACCGTGCCCACTACGCGCTGAGCGCGCCCGGTACGGCGATCGAGCCGACCACCGGCGAGTCGCATCTGCGCCACCACATCAGCCCGAACGGTTTCTACCGCGGGCGCAAGGTGCTCAAGACCAAGGCGGACGCCTGAGAGTTCCCAGTACCGGCCGCTTGAGGCTGGTACGGATCGTTCCCCTGCGATGAACACGGCTCATGCGCCCCTGGCCGGTGTGGTTCGGCTGGTGGTCGATTGCATGGGCGGCGACCACGGGCCATCGGTGACCTTGCCCGCCTGCCGCGCGTTCCTCGCGGCACACCCTGCTGCTGAACTGATTCTGGTCGGTCGTGCCGAGGCACTGGCCGAGGCGGTCGCATGGCCGCGCTGCCGCGTGGTTACTGCGTCTGAGGTCGTCGAGATGGACGACCCGATCGAGGTGGCGCTGCGCAAGAAGAAAGACTCGTCGCTGCGGGTCGCGGTCACCCAGGTCAAGGCCGACGCGAACGGCGTTTCCCAGGCACACGCCTGCGTCTCCGCCGGCAACACCGGCGCGCTGATGGCGGTGTCGCGCTACGTGCTGAAAACACTCGAAGGTATCGACCGCCCGGCCATTGCCGCGGTGATGCCGAACCAGCTCGGCCGCTACACCACCGTGCTCGATCTCGGCGCGAACGTCGACTGCACCGCCGATCACCTCTTGCAGTTCGCCGTGATGGGCAGTGCGTTGGTCGCTGCGGTCGATGGCAAGGAGAACCCCTCCGTCGGCCTGCTCAACATCGGCGAAGAAGAAATCAAGGGTAGCGAGGTGATCAAGCAGGCCAGCGATCTGTTGCGCCGCGCATCGGACGCCGGCCACCTGAATTTCTACGGCAACGTCGAAGGCAACGACATCTTCAAGGGCACGTGCGACATCGTCGTCTGCGACGGCTTCGTCGGCAATGTCGCGCTCAAGACGGCCGAGGGCGCCGCCGCGATGTTCGTCAGCGTGATGAAGGAAGAGTTCAGTCGCAGCCCGCTGACCAAGCTCGCGGCATTGATGGCGATGCCGGTTCTGAAGCATTTCCGCGCCCGGCTCGACCACCGCCGATACAGTGGCGGGGCGCTGCTGGGCCTGCGCGGGCTGGTGTTCAAGGCGCACGGCTCGTCGGATGCCTACGCCTTCGAGCAGGCGCTGAATCGGGCTTATGATGCCGCCAGCAACGGCTTGCTCGAGCGCGTCCACGACCGGATTCTCGAAACCCTCGCCGCGGCGCCCGCCTCGCCGGGCGACTCCAACGAGCCCGACGCCAGACTCACCGCATGACTCCCTCATCGCCCCGTTATTCGCGCATCACCGGCACCGGCAGCTACCTGCCGCCGAACCGCCTGACGAATGAAGCATTGGCGGCGCAGCTCGCGCTGGACGGCGTCGAAACATCCGATCAGTGGATCGTCGAGCGCACCGGCATCAAGGCGCGCCATTTCGCTGCGCCCGATGTCGTCAGCAGCGACCTGGCCCTGGTGGCCGCCAGGCGTGCGCTCGAAGCCGCCGACGTCGACGCTGCCAACATCGACCTCATCATCGTGGCGACGAGTACGCCCGACATGGTGTTCCCGTCAACTGCCTGCCTGCTGCAGCAAAAGCTCGGCGTGAACGGCTGCGCTGCGTTCGATGTGCAGGCGGTGTGCTCGGGCTTCGTCTATGCGCTGACGGTGGCCGATTCGATGATCCGCACCGGCGCTGCGCGCAAGGCGCTCGTGGTCGGCGCCGAAGTGTTTTCGCGCATCCTCGATTTCAAGGACCGCACGACCTGCGTATTGTTCGGCGATGGGGCTGGCGCGGTGGTGCTCGAAGCGAGCGACACCCCCGGCATCCTGGCCAGCGAACTGCACGCCGATGGGCGGTACGTCGACATCCTCTGTGTGCCGGGTACGGTGTCGGGCGGCAAGGTGCTCGGCGACCCGCTGCTGAAGATGGACGGCCCGGCGGTCTTCAAGCTCGCTGTGGGTGTGCTCGAAGACGTGGCTCGCGCGGTGCTGGAAAAAGCCGGCCGCACGACCGAAGATGTCGACTGGCTGATTCCGCATCAGGCCAACATCCGCATCATGCAAGGCACGGCCAAGCGCATGAAGCTGCCGATGGACAAGCTCATCGTCACCGTGCACGAACACGGCAATACCTCGGCGGCTTCGGTGCCGCTGGCGCTCGACGAGTCGGTGCGCAACGGCAAGATCAAGCTCGGCGACACCGTGCTGCTCGAAGGGGTGGGCGGTGGGTTCACTTGGGGCGCGGTGCTGCTCGATCTCTGAGCGGTCCCCGCTCCCTCACAAGAAAAACAGCCGAGACAGAGCGATGACGCCATTCGCATTCGTATTTCCGGGCCAGGGCTCACAAGCCGTGGGCATGCTCGACGCGTGGGGCGACCATGCCGCCGTGCGCCAGACTCTCGCCGAGGCTTCCGAGGCGCTCGGTGAAGACATCGGCCGCTTGATCCATGCCGGTCCGAAAGAACAACTCGACCTCACCACCAACACGCAGCCTGTGATGCTGACCGCCGGCATCGCCTGTTACCGCGCCTGGATGGCTGAGACCGGCCGCACACCGAGCGTGCTGGCCGGGCACTCGCTGGGCGAGTACTGCGCGCTCGTGGCTGCGGGCGCGTTGACGCTGGCGGCGGCGCTGCCGCTGGTGCGCTTTCGCGCGCAGGCGATGCAAGACGCGGTGCCGGTCGGTGCGGGCGCGATGGCTGCGATCCTCGGTCTCGACGCGCAGGCCGTGCGTGACGGCTGCGCCGAAGTGGCGGCGGCGACCGGTGAAGTGGTGGACGCCGCGAACTTCAACGACCCGAAGCAGACCGTCATCGCCGGCTCGAAGGCCGGTGTCGACAAGGCCTGCGAAGTGCTGAAAGCCAAGGGCGCGAAGCGCGCCTTGCTGCTGGCCGTGTCTGCGCCTTTCCATTCAAGCCTGATGAAGCCCGCGGCCGAGCGCCTGCGCGAACGGCTGGCCGCGACCGCGATCGCTGCGCCACGGATCCCGGTCGTCAACAACATCGACGTGAAGGTCGAATCCGACCCCGTGCTCATTCGTGATGCGCTCTACCGGCAGGCTTTCGGCCCGGTGCGCTGGGTCGAGGTGGTGCAGGCGATTCGCGCCCGAGGTGTGAGTCACATCGTCGAATGCGGGCCTGGCAAGGTGCTGGCCGGCATTGTCAGGCGGGTCGATGCCGAGGCGGTTGCCGGTGCAATGTTCGATCCGGCTTCGATGGCCGACGTGAAGGGGCTGCTGGCATGAGCGAAGTACAGATGGCGGGGCAGGTCGCGCTCGTGACCGGCGCGTCGCGTGGCATCGGCCGCGCTATTGCGATGGCATTGGCCGGCCAGGGCATGAAGGTCGTCGGCACCGCCACCACCGAAGCCGGCGCCACCAGCATCAGCGAGGCACTCGCGCCGTTCGCGGGCAGCCGCGGCTTGTGCCTGAACGTGAACGACGTGGCCGGGGTCGATGCGGCGGTTGACGCGATCATCAAGGAATTCGGTGGCTTGCACGTGGTCGTCAACAACGCCGGCATCACCCGCGACACGCTGTCGATGCGCATGAAAGACGACGACTGGGACGCGGTGCTCGACACCAACCTGAAAGCGGTGTTTCGTGTCAGCCGCGCCGCCATCAGGCCGATGATGAAGCAGCGCTACGGCCGCATCATCAACATCACCTCGGTGGTCGGCGCCAGCGGCAACGCCGGCCAGGCCAACTACGCTGCGGCCAAGGCCGGTGTGGCGGGCCTCACCCGTTCGCTCGCACGTGAGCTCGGCAGCCGTGGCATCACCGTCAATTGCGTGGCGCCCGGGTTCATCGAAACCGACATGACCAAGGCGCTGAGCGAAGCCCAGACCACGGCGCTGATGGCGCAGATTCCGCTCGGGCGGCTCGGCCATGGCGCCGACATCGCGCACGCGGTGGCTTTTCTCGCCTCGCCGAATGCCGGCTACATCACCGGCACCGAGTTGCACGTGAACGGTGGCATGTACATGAATTGATGGCGATGGCGCTGCCATTGCCACGCCGGGGTGTCCCGACCGGCGTGCGGCCTACAGGCCGTAGAATCCTGGGCTGTTTCTGTAAACACTCCCGGAGGAGTCATGAGCGATATCGAAGCACGTGTCAAAAAAATCATTGCCGAACAACTCGGCGTTCCTGAAGCCGATGTCGTGAATGACAAAGCCTTCGTCGCCGACCTCGGCGCCGACTCACTCGACACCGTCGAGCTGGTGATGGCACTCGAAGACGAATTCGGCATCGAGATTCCCGATGAGGAAGCCGAGAAGATCACCACGGTGCAGCTGGCGATCGACTACGCCGTGAAGCACCAGAAGGCCGCTTGAGCCTTTCCCGGTCCTAGCCGCATCCAGCCGAAGCAAAGTCCATGACCCGACGCCGCGTTGTCGTGACCGGTCTCGGCCTCATCAGCCCCGTGGGCAACACGGTGGCCGAGGGCTGGGCCAACATCCTGGCCGGGCGTTCCGGCATTGCCAACATCACCAAGTTCGATGCTTCGAACTTTGCATGCAAGTTCGCAGGCGAGGTGAAGGGCTTCAAGGTCGAGGACTACTTTCCACCGAAGGACGCGCGCCACATGGATGCCTTCATCCATTACGGCTTAGCAGCGTCGATTCAGGCGGTGCGTGACTCCGGCCTTCCGACCAACGACGACCTCAAGGAAGAGCAGGCCGAGCGAATCGGTGTGCTCGTGGGGTCGGGTATCGGCGGCCTGCCGCTGATCGAAGAAACGCATGCCGAGCTGGTTGCCCGCGGCCCGCGGCGCATCACGCCGTTCTTCGTGCCGGCGTCGATCATCAACATGATCTCGGGCCACGTGTCGATCACGTATGGCTTCAAGGGGCCGAACCTCGCCATCGTGACCGCGTGCACGACGGGGTTGCACAGCATCGGCATGGCCGCCCGGCTGATCGAGCACGGCGATGCCGATGCGATGGTGGCCGGCGGCTCCGAATCCACCGTATCGCCGCTGGGCGTGGGTGGGTTCACGGCGGCGCGTGCCCTCTCGACCCGCAACGAAGATCCGCAGGCCGCGTCGCGCCCCTGGGACAAGGACCGCGACGGCTTCGTGCTCGGAGAGGGCGCGGGCGCGGTCGTGCTCGAAGAGTACGAACACGCGAAGAAGCGCGGCGCGAAAATCTATGCCGAGGTCGTCGGTTTCGGCATGGGCGCCGACGCGTACCACATGACCGCGCCCGACGTCGATGGCCCGAAGCGCTCCATGAAAGCCGCGCTGCGCAGCGCGGGTTTGAACGCAGACCAGGTGCAGTACCTGAACGCGCACGGCACGTCGACGTTGCTCGGCGATCTGAACGAATCGAACGCGATCAAGCTCGCATTCGGCACGCACGCCAAAGACAAGCTGGTGGTCAGCTCCACCAAGTCGATGACCGGGCATCTGCTGGGCGGTGCTGGTGGCATCGAATCGGTGTTCACGGTGCTGGCCTTGCATCATCAAGTCGCACCGCCCACGATCAACATCTTCAACCAGGATCCTGAGTGCGATCTGGACTACTGCGCCAACACCGCGCGCGAGATGAAGATCGAGTACGCCGTGAAGAACAACTTCGGCTTCGGTGGCACCAACGGCACCTTGGTTTTCAAACGAGTTTGACGCCTTCACGGCTCGGCGCCGATGCGCGCATCCCCGGCTTTTCAGGTCGTGCTCGACCGCTTCGGCGTGTGGCGCTGGGCTGTCATCGGCTGCGCGCTGTCGGGTGTTGTTGCGCTGACGGCGTGGTTGGTTTGGCAGTCGGTGCCGCCGCTTCCTGCCCCATTCCAGTGGATCGCCGTGGCCGTGGCGCTTCTTCTGCTGGTCTCAGGTGTTGCGTCGGCGCGGGTGCGGCCCGTGAGCCTGAGGTGGGACGGGCAACTCTGGCACCTCGGCCCGCCGGCGTCGGCCGGCCACGAGCCACGCGCCGGTGCCTTGCGCGTGCTCATCGACCTTGGGCCCTGGATGTTGTTGCGCTTCGAACCCGCCGACGCGACCTGGCGCCGCGGTGCCACGTGGCTTCCAGTTCAGCGCCGTGGCCTCGAATCACAATGGCACGCGCTGCGCTGCGCCGTGCATTCGCCGCGGCCGCAACCCGGCGCCGATGCAGCGGCCGAGTTCTGATGCGCATTCCCGCATGAACGGCCCGGACGCTGACGCGCCGCTGATCGCCCGCGTCAAGCAGGGCGACGTGAAGGCCTTCGAGATGCTGGTGGTCAAGTACCAGCGGCGCATCGAGCGGCTGATCGGCCGCATGGTGCGTGACGTCGACCTGGTGCCCGACATTGCCCAGGAAACCTTCATCCGCGCCTACCGCGCCATTCCGCAGTTTCGTGGCGAGAGCGCGTTCTACACCTGGCTCTACCGGATCGCCGTCAACACCGCCAAGAAGTTCCTGATGGAACTCAAGCGCGACCCGCTGGTGACCGAGTCGGCCCGTGCCGTGCGCGATGACGACGACGAAAGCTCGCGGGTCGAGAACGAACTCAGCGACGGCGAAACCCCCGATTCGGTGCTGGCGAGCAAGCAAATCGCCGCGGCAGTGAACTTTGCCATCGAAGCTTTGTCCGACGATCTTCGCCAGGCGATCACACTGCGCGAGATCGAGGGCCTGACCTACGAAGAAATCGCTGAACTGATGAACTGCCCGATCGGCACCGTGCGCTCCCGGATCTTCCGGGCGCGCGAGGCGATCGCGCTGCGCCTGCGCCCGTTGCTTGATACGCGCGACGGCGAACGATGGTGAAGCCCGCACGGCCGACGGCCGTGCCTGCGATGGATTGAATGACGCTTTGATGGAGATGGACATGACGTCTATGGATTCGGCAGACCGGGCGGCCCGGATGGAACAACTCTCGGCGCTTGCCGATGGCGAACTCGGCGACACCGCGGCGGCCCAGGCCTGCGCGGTCTGGCGCGGCGACGCCGACGCGAAGGCCTCGTGGCACGCGTTTCACCTGATCGGCGACGTGCTGCGTTCCGAAGACCTCGCGACCGACCCCGTGAGAGATGCGAGTTTCCTGGCCGCACTGCGGCTGCGCCTGGACGCCGAGCCCGTGGTGTTGGCACCGCAGCCGCTGGAGCATCCGGTGCGGTTGACCGCGCCGGCACTGGCGGTAGGCAACGGCGCGTCACGCGCCGGTCGCCGCCCTTGGAGGGCGGCATCGGTGGTGGCGGCCGGGTTTGTCGCGGTCGCTGGCGTGGTTGTTCTCACCCGAGGGCCTGCAACGTTGCCGGCCGACGCCACGCTGGCGCAAGGCGCGGCGAGCCTGCCGGCCGTGAAGGCGCCGACGCCTCTGCCGGTATCGACCGAGCCGCAGGTTCTGGTGGCCAACGGCAAGCTGATCCGTGACGTGCGGCTCGACCGCTATCTGGCCGCCCACAAACAGTTTGCCGGCACCTCGGCGCTGGGCGTGCCCTCGGGGTTCCTGCGCAGCGCCACGGCCGACGCGTCGGATCGTTGAGCACTCTTCTGAAAAGCGCCCTCATGCTGTTTCGTTCCCTGTCTGCACTGGCCTTGGCCGGTGCCGCGTGCGTGTCTGTGCCTGCGGCGCGAGCGCAGGCGGGTGGTGCCGATGCACCGGCGCAGGCTCCCGAGGTGCGCGCGTGGTTGCTGCGCATTCATGAAGCAGCCAGCCGCCAGAACTTTCAGGGCACTTTCGTGGTGACGGGCGGTGGTGCGGTATCGAGCGCGCGCATCGCGCATTACTGCGAAGGAAAGAACCAGTTCGAGCGCAGCGAGTCGCTCGACGGGCAAGCGCGTTTCCTCTATCGCCACAATGAAGTGGTGCAGACGGTCTGGCCCGCGAACCGCGTCGCGATGGTCGAGCAACGTTCGGTTCCGGTGGCGTTCCCGGCGCTGTTGCAGGCGGGTGACGACCGCATCGTCGATTTCTATGATGTGCATCCGCAAGGGGTCGATCGTGTGGCAGGTCATGAGGCCAACGTGTTGCTCGTCAAGCCGAAAGATGCCTTGCGCTACGGCTACCGCCTGTGGGCCGATCAGGCCAGCGGTTTGCTGCTGCGTGCCGACGTGCTGGGCGAGCGTGGCGACGTGCTGGAAACCTCGGCGTTTTCCGATGTGGCGATCGGCGTCAAGCCGCAGCCCGACAGTGTTCTGCAGCCGATGAAGAAGCTCGAAGGCTACCGGGTGCTGCGCCCGGTGCTGACGCCGACCCGGCTCGAAGCCGAAGGCTGGAGCGTGCGCCAGCCGGCGCCCGGATTCCGCCAGGTCAGTTGTCTGAAGCGGCCGATGCAAGGCACCGGCGTGGTTGCAAAAGACAGCGCCGAACCCCAGGTGCTGCAGACGATCTACTCAGACGGTCTGACCTACGTCTCGCTGTTCATTGAACCGTTCAATCCGCAGCGCCATACACGCCCGATGGTTGCATCGGTGGGTGCCACGCAGACCCTGATGCAACAGCAGGGTGATTGGTGGATCACGGTGGTGGGCGATGTGCCGCCCGCTACGCTGCGAACTTTCGCCAGAGAGCTTGAGCGCAGGAAGTAGTTCGGCGGGTGGTTTGGTCGGGTTCTGATGTGCCTGGGGAGGGCAGGGTGATGCAAGTGCAATCTTTCTCGATGAATTTCGCGGGCCCGGTCCCGATCAGGCGCGCTCGCGCATGGCTGAGCGCGCTCGCGCTTGGCGCCGCGGTCGGTGCGACCGCGTTGGTCGCCGCGCCGGCGCGAGCCCAGTCTTTGCCCGACTTCACCGACCTGGTCGAGAAGGTCGGGCCGGCGGTCGTTGGCATCCGCACCACCGAGCGGGTGCGCGCGGGCCGTGGCGGCGCAGGCCCCGAGATCGACGAAGACATGCTCGAGTTCTTCCGTCGGTTCGGCATTCCGACGCCGAACCGGCCAAGCCCGCGATCACCCCAGCCCGGAACCGATGGCGAACCCACCCAGCGTGGGCTCGGCTCGGGCTTCGTGCTCAACGCCGATGGCTATGTGATGACGAACGCCCACGTCGTCGACGGTGCCGACGAAGTCTTCGTCACGCTCAACGACAAGCGCGAGTTCAAGGCCAAGGTCATCGGTGCCGACAAGCGCTCCGACGTGGCGATCGTGAAGATCGATGCCACGGGTTTGCCGACGGTGCGCGTCGGCGACGTGAACCGGCTCAAGGTCGGCGAGTGGGTGATTGCGATCGGCTCACCGTTCGGATTGGAGAACTCGGTCACGGCCGGCATCGTCAGCGCCAAGTCGCGCGACACCGGCGAACTGTTGCCGCTGATCCAGACCGACGTGGCCATCAACCCTGGCAACTCCGGTGGCCCGCTGATCAACATGCGCGGCGAAGTGGTCGGCATCAACTCGCAGATCTACAGCCGCTCGGGCGGCTACATGGGCATCTCGTTTGCCATTCCGATCGATGAAGCGGTGCGTGTTTCGGAGCAGTTGCGTGCGACGGGGCGCGTGAGCCGCGGGCGCATCGGCGTGACGATCGGCGAAGTCACCAAAGACATCGCCGAGTCGATCGGCCTGGGCAAGCCGACCGGTGCGCTGGTGCGCAGCGTCGAGGCTGGCGGGCCCGCCGAAAAGGCAGGTGTCGAGGCCGGCGACATCATCACGAAATTCGACGGCCGCACGGTCGACAAGTCGGCCGATCTGCCGCGCATCGTCTCGAGCGTGAAGCCCGGTAGCAAGGCAACGCTTCAGGTGTTCCGGCGCGGCGCCTACCGCGACCTGAGCGTCACCGTGGTCGAGTTCGAGGCCGAGCGCACGGCACGTGGCAACGAACGTGAACCCGCCAAGCCGCAGCCGTCGGTCGGCACGCTGGGCCTGGCGGTCGCCGACCTCACCGATGCGCAGAAACGCGAGCTCAAGATGAAGAACGGAGTTCGTGTCGAAAGCGCAGAAGGCGCCGCGGCACGTGCCGGCGTGCGCGAAGGCGACGTGGTGCTCTCGCTCGACAACAGCGAGATCACGGGCGCCAAGCAGTTCGAGACGCTGGTGGCGAAACTCGACCGCTCCAAGGCGGTGACGCTGCTCGTTCGGCGCGGTGACGTCGTCAACTTCCTGATCATCCGACCCACGAAGTGACGGGCGGCCGGGCCGGCACCAGCGCGTCGCCCAAGCAGGCTTTACGGTTGACACGATTGGCGGGTCTTTCCGCCATGTGGGAGCAGCCGCGCTTTTCGGCGGCGGCTGATTGCGCTCGGCGGCCGGTTCGAACCGGTACATCTAAGTTTGTTGTCACTCACATTTCAATGCTTGAAAGATTGTTGGCCAGACCCACTACAATCTACCCTTCTGCAGGTGTCTTTTAGGTCGTTTTTGCGATGAATGCGGCGCTGAAAAACTATCCCCAAGCCATCCACAAGCATTTGTGGATAAGCTGTTGATATATTTTGATGTTGGCGGCTCGCAACGACGAGAAATCAAGCACTGGCGCGGTTTGCAGCCGGGCGCTTTTGACTACAATGAAAGTCCCAACAAGCAGTTGCCATACGTTTTGTTGGAAGGCGCGTCGTTCTTCGACGTGCCTTTTTTTTGCGTACGGCATGGCCCTTCGGGCCTTCACATCGCTTCGCGATATGAGCCTCCCGCGCAACGGCTGCGCCGTTGTGGCTCCGTGCTGAGGCGCACACACAGAACATCGCAGCAAGCATGGACCACATCAGAAATTTTTCGATCATTGCCCACATCGACCACGGCAAGAGCACGCTGGCAGACCGGTTGATTCAGCGTTGCGGTGGCCTGAGTGATCGTGAGATGGAAGCCCAGGTGCTCGACTCGATGGACATCGAGCGCGAGCGCGGCATCACGATCAAGGCGCAGACCGCTGCGCTGGAATACAAGGCCCGCGACGGCAGGGTCTACAACCTGAACCTGATCGACACGCCCGGACACGTCGACTTTTCCTACGAAGTGAGCCGCTCGCTGTCGGCTTGTGAAGGCGCGCTGCTGGTGGTCGACGCGAGCCAGGGCGTCGAAGCGCAGACCGTGGCCAACTGCTACACCGCGCTTGACCTCGGTGTGGAGGTGATCCCGGTCCTCAACAAGATGGACTTGCCGAACGCCGACCCGGAGAACGCCAAGTCCGAGATCGAAGACGTGATCGGCATCGACGCCGACAACGCCATTCCCTGCAGCGCCAAGACCGGCATGGGCATCGACGACATTCTCGAAGCCGTCATCACCCGCATGCCGGCGCCGCGTGGCGTGGTCGAAGCGCCGCTGCGCGCGATGATCGTCGATTCCTGGTTCGACAACTACGTGGGCGTCGTGATGCTGGTGCGTGTCGTCGACGGCGTGCTCAACAAGGGCGAGCGCTTTCGCATGATGGCCAGCGACGCGGTCTACAACGCCGACAGCCTGGGCGTGTTCACACCGAAGTCGGTGCCCCGCGAGCGCTTGAGTGCGGGCGAGGTCGGCTTCATCATCGCCGGCATCAAGGAACTGCAGGCGGCCAAGGTCGGCGACACGATCACGCTCGAGAAGAAGCTGCCGAACAACCTGGGCCCGGCCGCCGAGGCGCTGCCCGGCTTCAAAGAGATCCAGCCGCAGGTCTTCGCCGGCCTGTACCCGACCGAAGCGAGCGAGTACGACCAGCTGCGCGACGCGCTCGAAAAGTTGAAGCTCAACGATTCGTCGCTGCGTTACGAACCCGAGGTGAGCCAGGCGCTGGGCTTCGGCTTTCGCTGCGGCTTTCTCGGCCTGCTGCACATGGAGATCGTGCAGGAACGGCTGGAGCGCGAGTTCGACCAGGACCTGATCACCACCGCGCCATCGGTCGTCTACCAGGTCGAACTCGGCGACAAGACCGTGATCGAGATCGAGAACCCGTCGAAGATGCCCGACCTGGGCCGCATCAGCGAGATCCGCGAGCCGATCGTGCTCGTGCACCTGTACATGCCGCAAGACTACGTCGGCCCGGTGATGACGCTGGCCAACCTGAAGCGTGGCAACCAGCTCAACATGGCCTACCACGGCCGCCAGGTGATGCTGACCTACGAGATGCCACTGGCCGAGATCGTGCTCGACTTCTTCGACAAGCTCAAGAGCGTGTCGCGAGGTTACGCCTCGATGGACTACGAGTTCAAGGAATACCGCGCTGCCGATGTCGTGAAGGTCGACATCTTGCTCAACGGCGACAAGGTCGATGCGCTGTCGATCATCGTGCACCGCAGCCAGAGCCAGTACCGCAGCCGGGCGGTCGTCGCGAAGATGCGCGAGCTGATTTCACGCCAGCAATATGACGTGGCGATCCAGGCCGCCATCGGGGCCAACATCATCGCGCGTGAGACAATCAAGGCCCTGCGCAAGAACGTGATCGCCAAGTGTTATGGCGGCGACATTTCGCGCAAGCGAAAGCTGCTCGAAAAACAAAAGGCCGGCAAAAAACGCATGAAGCAGATCGGTTCCGTCGAAGTGCCGCAAGAAGCGTTTCTGGCCATCCTCCAAGTGGAAGACTGATGGGCTCTTTGACCGGTTTGCTCTATGGCTGCCTCGCGATCTTTCTCGGTGGCTGGTACTTCGGCAAGTGGACAGGCAACTTCTCGCTATTGCTCTTCGTCCTGACCGTCGTGACACTGGGCTACTGGCTCGCCGAACGTTTTCACTTCGCGCCGCGCCGGCTGGCTGCGGCGAACACGCTGGAACAGCAAGACGCGGCGCGCCGCGAGCAGCTGGCCAGCCAGGGCATCGTCAAGGTCGATGGCGATGTGGCCCAGGCCCGCGACACCCTGCTGATGCAACCCTGGTGGCTCGACTGGACCGCGGGCCTGTTCCCGGTGATCCTGGTCGTGTTCCTGCTGCGCTCGTTCCTGTTCGAGCCCTTCAAGATTCCCAGCGGCTCGATGATTCCGACCTTGCTCGTCGGCGACCTGATTCTCGTGAACAAGTTTCACTATGGCGTGCGCCTGCCGGTGATCAACAAGAAGATCATCAGCATCAGCGACCCGCAGCGCGGCGACGTGATGGTGTTCCGGTACCCGAAGGACACCAGCGTCGACTACATCAAGCGCGTGGTGGGTATTCCCGGCGATGAGATCAGCTTTCACAACCAGCAGGTGTTCATCAACGGCGTGGCTGCGCCGCTCGAGCAAACGCCGCCGCCCGGTTTCTATGACGAAGAGGCGCTGCGTTACTTCCCCGAGTTCAAGGAAAAGTTCGGCAACGTGGAACACCGCATCCTGGTGAATCCGCAGAGCCAGCCGTTTTACGGCGCAGCAGACAAGATCACATTCCCATTCCGCGAAAACTGCCGCTACAGTGCCGAGGGCGTCACCTGCAAGGTGCCCGCCGGCCACTATTTCATGATGGGCGACAACCGCGACAATTCGCAGGACTCGCGTTTCTGGGGCTTCGTGCCCGACGAAAACATCGTGGGTCGGGCCTTCTTCGTGTGGATGAATTTTGGCAACCTGAAGCGGATCGGCGCCTTCCATTGACGCATTCCGTGGAACAGCGACAGGAGCATAAGAGCATGACGGTTGAGCTTCACCGAAAACACGCGCAACGTGGTGTCACGCTGTTCGGGCTGATGTTCTGGGCCATCGTCGTCGGCTTCGGTGCCCTGATCGGCATGAAGGTCTTGCCGACCATGAACGAGTACTTCACGATCCAGAAGGCCGTCACGAAGCTGGCTGCGTCCGGCGCCACCACGGTGCCCGAGATCCGCGCGAGCTTCGAGAAACAGAAAGACATCGAGTACTCGATCCAGTCGATCAACGGCAAGGATCTGGAGATCACCAAGGAAAACGACAAGATCGTGATCAAGTTCGCCTACGACAAGGAGATCGAGCTCATCAAGCCGGTCTACCTGCTCATCAAGTACGAAGGGCGCTCGAAGTAGACCCGGCCCGCTTCGGCCTGCTTCGCGCCACTTTCAATCGCCTGCTGCCATGGAAAACCGCCTCGACGCGCTGCAGCGCCGCATCGGCTACACATTCGCCGATGCCGGGCTGTTGACCCGCGCGCTCACCCACCGCAGCTTTGGTGCCGATCACAACGAGCGGCTCGAATTCCTGGGTGATGCCGTGCTCAGTCTGGCGATCTCTGGCCTGTTGTTCGAGCGGTTTGCCGGTTCCGACGAAGGCGACCTTACCCGCGTGCGGGCCCACCTCGTGCGCGAAGACAGCCTGCACCGCGTGGCCGTGCAGCTCGGCCTGCCCGAGGTGCTGAACCTGGGCGAAGGCGAAGCGCGCGGCGGCGGCGCGCAGCGGGCGTCGATCCTCGCCGATGCGCTGGAAGCGGTGCTCGGCGCCACGTTCCTCGATGGCGGTTTCAATGCCGCCCGCGAGCTGGTCAAGGGCCTGTTCGGCGAAGTCATCCAGACCACCGACGTGGCCAGCTGGAGCAAGGACGCCAAGACCGAACTGCAGGAATGGTTGCAGGCACGGCGCCTGCCGGTGCCCACCTACCGCATCAGCGCCACGCGCGGGCAGGCGCATGCGCAGACCTTCGAGGTCGAGTGCGTGGTACCGGCGCTCAACCTCACCGAATCGGGCGAGGGCCGCTCGCGGCGTGTGGCCGAACAAGAAGCGGCTCGCCGCATGCTCGACGCGCTCAAGGTGAGCGACCGGCCGGGTGGCCCGCTGCGGTCCTAGGCCTCGATGACCGACACCCCTTCCGTTCAAGACGAAGCCGCCGAGCTGGCGCAGCGCTGTGGTCTGGTGGCGATCGTCGGCCGCCCCAACGTCGGCAAATCGACGCTGCTGAATGCGCTGGTCGGCCAGAAGGTCAGCATCACCTCCGACAAGGCACAGACCACGCGCCACCGCATCACCGGCATCCGTACCGTCGAAGAAGCGCAGTTCGTGTTCGTCGACACGCCGGGTTTCCAGACCCAGCACAACGCGGCGCTGAACCGCACGCTCAACCGCACGGTGCAAGGGGTGCTGTCTGACGTCGACGTGGTGCTCTTCGTCGTCGAAGCCGGGCGCTTCGGCCTGGACGACGCCAAGGTGCTGGCACTCATGACCGAAGGCAAACCAGTGTTCCTGATTGCCAACAAGCTCGATGCCGTGCACCGCCGTGCCGAGCTCGCGCCCTGGCTCAAAGGCATGCAGGAGCGTCACAAGTTCGCCGAGTTCGTGCCGCTGTCGGCCCGCAAAGTCGCCGACGTGCAGCGCCTGATCGGCATCGTCAAACCCTATCTGCCGGTGCAGCCCTGGTTCTACGAAGAAGACGCGCTCACCGACCGCAGCGACCGCTTCCTCGCCAGCGAAATCATCCGTGAAAAACTGTTCCGCCTCACCGGCGACGAACTGCCCTACACCTCGACCGTCGTGATCGACAAGTTCGAGGAAGAGGGCAACCTGC
>JBDTTU010000008.1:0-71348 GCA_039930465.1 Burkholderiales bacterium | reverse complement strand
ACTGGGTGCATTCGGTCGACCGGCTGAAGATCGCGCAGCGCCTGAGCGAGCAGCGGCCGGCGCACTTGCCGCCGCTGCAGGTCTGCCTGCAGGTCAACATCAGTGGCGAGGCGAGCAAGAGCGGGTTGATGCCAGACGAGGTGGCCGCCGTGGCGCAGGCCGTTGCGAAGCTGCCGCGGCTCGTGCTGCGCGGACTGATGGCGATCCCGGAAGCCGCGCAAGACTTCGCGGCCCAGCGCGCACCGCACCGCCGGCTGCGCATGCTGATGCAATCGCTCCAGTCCGAAGGCCTGGCGCTGGACACGTTGTCGATCGGCATGAGCGCCGATCTGGAAGCGGCCATCGCCGAAGGCGCGACGCTGGTGCGGATCGGCAGCGCGATCTTCGGGCAGCGCGGCGCCGCAAGCTCGACGCCGGGCTGAGCGAGCGCCTTGGTCAGCCCGCTGACAGCGCCAGCGTCAAGAACACGCTGTTCGGGTCTTCAACGTACGCACCGAACGGCCCGGTCTCGGTGAAGCCAGCACTTTCATAGAGCCGACGCGCCGGCACGAACGCGGCCATCGAACCGGTCTCCAGGCTGAGCCGTTGGTATCCCCTTGATCTGGCCACCGCGATGATGTGCATCAGCAGTGCCCGCCCAGCGCCGGTGCGGCGGTGGGCTACGGGCGTGCGCATCGATTTCACCTCGCCATGGGTGCGGGTCAGTTCCATCAGCGCGCCGCAGCCGAGAAGCACCGGCCCCTCCCAGGCCGTCCAGAACGTGATCTCGGGGCGGCGCAACGATTCCAGATCCAGCGCGTGCACGCTCTCCGGCGGTGACAGCGCGTGCATGCTGCGCAGATGCTCGTTCAGCAGCGCGTGAATCGCGGGGCGCGTGAGGTCGTCGATCTCGATCTTCATGTCGTGCTCGGTGCGGTGAAAGCTCGGCGCAGCGAGTCGGCAGCGATGACAACCGCGTAGCGCGCCGGCAGGCGGGTCGGGTTGCGGAATTCGATCGGCCCGTCGATGTGCAGCGCAAGACAGTCGCCGGCTTCGAGCCGGTGCGTGACACCGCCATGGGTCAGATGCATCGTGCCGTCGAGCATCCAAACCTGTTCGTCGATGGGCGCGCCGGGGCTGGCGCCTTCGAGCACCACGCGTTTGCCGGGCGGAAATTCGACCTCGACGATGCGCATCCGCGACGGATGATCGGGCGGCGACACGTTGCGCCGCAGATAACCGGAGGCCGGGTCGCGCCACTCGGGCTGCTCGCGGCGCCGTACCAGCGGGCCGGGAACTGCGCGTGGTGCATCGAACAGCGAAGCCAGCGGCACGCCCAGGCCGGAGGCGAGCTTCTCGAGCACGACCGCGGTGGCGCTGGCTTCGCCACGCTCGATCAGCGAGATCATCGAGCGGCTCACGTCGCAACGGGCGGCCAGGGCTTCGAGCGAGAGACCGCCCGCCGCCCGCAAGCCGGCCACCCGGCGTGCGATGCGGGCGTTGATGGGCTCGGCCGGGGTTGTGGTGGTTTGATCCTTCATGTTGGAATTATTGTCCATCATAATGGATCAATGCGCCAAGCGGCCCTCTGCGGCTGCCTTCAGATGGGCAACGCGGTCGTGTTCTTCACCTCTTCCATCACCGCGTAGGTGCGCGTCTCGCGCACCCCCGGCAAGCTCCAGATCACCGAGCCAACGAAGCCGCGGTAGGCCTGCATATCAGCCACGCGCGTCTTGATCAGGTAGTCGAAGCCACCCGCCACCAGATGGCATTCGAGGATCTCGGGCCGCACCTGCACGGCGGCCTTGAAGATGTTCATCGCATCGTGCGTGGTGCGGTCGAGCACCACCTCGATGAAGACCAGCAGGCCGGCGCCGAGCTTGTCGGGGTTGAGCCTGGCCTCGTAGCCGAGGATGAAACCGTCACGCGTCAGCCGCTTCACGCGTTCGAGCACGGCGGTGGGCGAGAGGTGCACTTCTTCGGCCAGCTTCAGGTTCGAGATGCGCCCGTCGCTTTGCAACACGCGCAAGATTCTGGCGTCTGTCTTGTCGAGCGGTGGGTTGGCGGAGTCGGCTGTCATGATGAATAACTCTCTGGAGAGTGACGAAATTTCGGAGATTAACTCTGGCGATTCAAACATAGCCTAGCCATTAGTTCTACACAAGAGGTCAACCATGTTCAGCGCACCGCCCGTCTCCGCCCGCCTGCCGTACCCGTATCGGCCGGAATTCGAGGTGTTGGCCTCGCTGCTGCAAGGCCTCGCCACGTCGGTCGGCTGGCCCGCTGCGATGCGCAGCGCGCGGCCCTGGGTGCAATCGGTGCGCGACAACCCGGCGCCGTTCTGGGCCATGGAGTCGTTGTTGCGCGAGTACCCGATTTCCAGCGCTGAAGGCCTGGCGCTGATGCGGCTGGCCGAGGCGCTGTTGCGGGTGCCCGATGCAGAAACGGCCATCGCCCTCACCGCCGACCAGCTCGGCAAGGCCGACTTCGATGGCGCTTCCGGCGGCCCGCACAAGCTGCTTGCCAACCTGTCGGCCAGCGCTATCGCCCTGTCGAAGAAGTTCCTGCCCGAGAACGACGCGGAAAGCGGTGTGCTCAAGCGCCTGGGCGCACAGACGGTGGTGGCCGCCACGGTGCGCGCGATCCAGCTGCTCGGCCGCCAGTTCGTGCTCGGCCGTTCGATCAAGGAAGCGATGGGCGAAGCAACGTCCGCACGCAAGGCCGTGAGCGGCGTGCGCTTCAGCTACGACATGCTCGGCGAAGGCGCGCGCACCGAGGCCGATGCGCAGCGTTATCTGGCCTCGTACCTGAACGCGATCCATGCGATCGCCAAAGCTTCGTCGGGCCAGGGTCCCGAAGTGGCCGACGGTATCTCGATCAAGCTCAGCGCCCTGTTCTCGCGTTATGAAGATGCACAGCGCGAACGGGTGTTCAACGAGCTGCTGCCGCGCGTCTGGCAGCTCATCGAGCCGGCGGCTCGCGCCGACATCAATCTGACCATCGACGCCGAAGAGAGCGACCGCCTCGAACTCTCGCTCGACGTATTGGAAGCGCTGGCACAACGCATCGCGCGCGAATTTCCGCATTGGCGCGGCTTCGGCTTGGCGGTGCAGGCGTACCAGACGCGAGCGCTTCAAGTGGTCGAAGAAGTCGCCCGAATCGCCCGCGCCCACGGCCTGCGTTTGATGGTGCGGCTCGTGAAGGGCGCGTACTGGGACGGCGAGATCAAGCGTGCGCAAGAGCAGGGCCTGGGCGGCTACCCGGTGTTCACGCACAAGCACCACACCGACATCTCGTACCTCGCCTGCGCGCGCGCGCTGATCGACAACAACGACGTGATCTACCCGCAGTTCGCCACCCACAACGCCGGCACCATCGCCGCGATCATCGGCATGGCGCAGGTGAAGGGTGCGAAGTACGAGATGCAGCGCCTGCACGGCATGGGTGAAGGGGTGTACCGCGAAGTGATGCGCGACGGCGCCATTCCCGTCCGTGTGTACGCCCCGGTCGGCGAACACCGCGATCTGCTCGCGTACCTGGTGCGCCGGCTGCTGGAAAACGGCGCGAATTCGTCGTTCGTGCACCAGTTGTCCGACGAAGCGGTCGACGTGGAAGCCTTGCTCGCCTCGCCGCTGGTGCCGGCCGCGGCCGTGGGTATCGCGCCGCCGGCCGCCCTCTACGGCTGGCAGGCCGGCACGCAACGAGGCCGGGCCAATTCCACTGGCGTAGACCTGGCCTGCCTGGCCGAGCGCGCGCCACTCAACCGCGCGCTCGGCGCCACTGCGGTCGAGCCGATCCGGGAAGCGACACCGACCGAAGTGAGCGCCACGATGGCACGCCTGCACACGGGCTTCACCGCGTGGAACAACAGGCCGCTCGCACAGCGCGCCACCGTTTTGCGCCGCGCCGCCGACGCGCTCGAGGCGCGCCTGCCCGAGTTCTGCGGCCTGCTCGTGAAAGAAGCCCACAAGACCCTCGGCGACTGCGTGGCCGAGGTGCGCGAAGCGGTCGACTTCTGCCGCTACTACGCCGATCAGGCCGAAGCGCGCCTGGCCACGCAGGTGCTGCCCGGCCCCACCGGTGAAAGCAATGAACTGCACCTGCACGGCCGCGGTGTTTTCGTGTGCATCAGCCCGTGGAACTTTCCGCTGGCCATTTTCGCGGGGCAGGTCGTGGCCGCACTCGTCGCCGGCAACGCCGTTGCTGCCAAACCCGCGGAACAAACGCCCGCCGTGGCGCAGCGCTTCGTCGAGCTGCTGCTCGCCGCCGGCGTGCCGAGCGACGCGCTGGCGCTGCTGCACGGCCCCGGCGAAACCATCGGCGCCGCGCTCGTGGACGACCCGCGCAGCGCCGGTGTGTGTTTCACCGGCTCCACGGCGGTCGCGAAGATCATCAACCGCACGCTCGCGGCCAAAGACGGCGCGATGGTGCCGCTGATCGCCGAAACCGGTGGCATCAACGCGATGATCGTCGACAGCACCGCGCTGCCCGAGCAGGTGGTCGACGCGGTCGTGCAAAGCGCGTTCCGCTCGGCCGGACAGCGCTGCTCGGCGCTGCGGCTGTTGTGCGTGCACGAAGGCGTGGCCGACGGCGTGATCGAGATGATCCGCGGCGCGCTGAGAGAACTGAGCGTCGGCGACCCGGCGCTGCTCGCCACCGATGTCGGCCCGGTGATCGATGCCGAAGCGTACGACGGCATCAGCACGCACATCAAGCGGCTGCGGTCGCAGGCCACGCTGATCGGCGAGGCGCCGATCACGTCGAACTTTCCGCGCCTGATCGCCCCGATCGCGTTCGAGCTGAAGCGCATTGCCGACGTGACGCAGGAAATCTTCGGCCCGGTCTTGCACGTGGTGCGCTGGGGTGGCGACGTGGATGCGGTCGTCGCCCAGATCAACGCGCTCGGTTACGGCCTGACGCTCGGCATCCAGACCCGCATCGATTCGCGCGCCTTGCGTCTGGCGGCGGCGGCGCGCATCGGCAACGTCTACGTCAACCGCAACATGATCGGTGCCGTGGTCGGCGTGCAGCCCTTCGGCGGCGAGGGACTCAGTGGCACCGGCCCGAAAGCCGGCGGCCCGCACTACCTGTACCGCTTCTGCGCCGAGCAGACGGTCACGATCAACACCGCCGCTGCCGGCGGCAACGCGGCCCTCCTCGCCGGCGTGCACTGAACGGCGCCGGCAGCCGCCAGGCCACACAAGCACAATCACGTCCCCGGCACGGCACCCACACCATGACAGCAACATCCACGATCGTGTTCATCGGCGGCGGCAACATGGCCAGCGCCATCGTCGGCGGCCTGCTCAAGAGCGGCCGCCCTGCCGCGTCGATCATCGTCGTCGATCCGGGCGACGAGCAGCGAAAGAAGCTCGCGGCCGACTTCGGCGTGCGCACGCTGGCCGCGGCCGATGCCACGCTCGCGGCCGGGGCGCTCGTGGTGTGGGCCGTCAAGCCGCAATATTTCGGCGCCGCCGCCGCGCCCTGCGCGCCCTTCGTGGGCCGGGCGTTGCACCTGAGCGTGATGGCCGGCATCCGCAGTGACGCGATCGCCAGCGCCACCGGGGCGGTGCGCATCGTGCGCAGCATGCCGAACACACCAGCACTGATCGGCGAAGGCATCGCCGGCCTGTATGCCAGCAGCGCGGTCACCGCCGCCGACCGGGCTGAAGTCGAGGCCGTGCTCGCACCGACCGGCCAGACGCTGTGGGTCGAGAAAGAAACAGACCTCGACGCCGTGACCGCGCTCTCGGGTTCCGGCCCGGCCTACGTGTTCTATTTCGTCGAAGCCATGATGCAGGCCGCGCGCGAGATGGGCCTGACCGAAGCGCAGGGCAAACAACTGGCGCTCGCCACCTTCGCGGGCTCCACGGCGCTCGCGCAGGCGTCGAGCGAAGCCCCTGAAGTGCTGCGTGAGCGTGTGACTTCGAAGGGCGGCACGACCTACGCGGCCCTGATGTCGCTCGAGGCCAGCGGCGTGAAACCCGCGATCGTGAAGGCGCTGCGCGCCGCGCAGCATCGCGCAGCCGAACTGGGCGACGAATTCGGCGCGTAGCCGCAGCGCTCGGGCCTCATGCCGATGCCGCATGCGCTTCACGTCATGCAAAGCCGGCATGGCGGCGCGGCAGCTATTTGCCGCGCCTGCGCCTACAGTCTTGCCCCATGCAGGCCACTCGCCACGAACGGGTCGCGTCCGAGCATGAAACCCACACCAACGAGACAACGTCATGAGCTACCTCTCCTACGTCAGCCAGAAGGGCGACACCGCCTGGGACACCTACATCTCGCAGGTTGACCGTGTATTGCCCTATCTCGGCAACCTCGCGCGCTGGTCTGAAACGCTGAAGCGGCCGAAGCGCGCGCTGATCGTCGACGTGCCGATCGAGCTCGACAACGGCAACGTGGCGCACTTCGAGGGTTACCGCGTGCAGCACAACCTCAGCCGCGGGCCGGGCAAGGGTGGCGTGCGTTTCCACCCCGACGTGACGCTCGAAGAAGTGATGGCGCTGAGCGCCTGGATGACGGTGAAGTGCGCGGCGGTGAACCTGCCGTATGGCGGCGCCAAGGGCGGCATCCGCGTCGACCCGAAGCTGTTGTCGATGAAGGAACTGGAGCGCATGACGCGCCGCTACACCAGCGAGATCGGCATCATCATCGGCCCGCAGCGCGACATCCCGGCGCCCGACGTGAACACCAACGGCCAGATCATGGCCTGGATGATGGACACGTATTCGATGAACACCGGCACCACCGCCACCGGCGTCGTCACCGGCAAGCCGCTGCACCTGGGCGGCTCGCTCGGCCGCGTGAAGGCCACCGGCCGCGGCGTGTTCGTGACCGGCCGCGAGGCGGCGCGCCGCATCGGTCTGGACCTGAACGGCGCACGCGTCGCGGTGCAGGGCATGGGCAACGTGGGCGGCTCGGCCGCCGAGCTGTTCGTGCAGGCTGGCGCCAAGCTCGTGGCCGTGCAAGACCACACCGGCACGCTCGTGAACAAAGGAGGCTTCGACATCGCCGACACCATGGATGTGCTCAAGCGCGATGGCGGCATCGGCAACTACAAAGGCGCCGAGCGCATTGCGAACGAAGACTTCTGGGATGTGGACTGCGACATCCTGATTCCGGCCGCGCTCGAATCGCAGATCACCGCGGCCCGCGCCAACCGTATCAAGGCCAGGCTGGTGCTCGAAGGCGCGAACGGCCCGACCCTGCCCGATGCCGACGATGTGTTGACGGAACGCGGCGTGCTCGTCGTGCCCGACGTGATCTGCAATGCCGGTGGTGTGACGGTGAGCTACTTCGAGTGGGTGCAAGACTTCAGCAGCTTCTTCTGGAGCGAAGACGAGATCAACCTGCGCCTGGACAAGATCATGGTCGACGCGCTGAAGAAGATCTGGGACACCGCCGACCGCCACAAGATCAGCCTGCGCACCGCCACTTTCGCGGTGGCCTGCGAACGCATCCTGATCGCGCGCGAAGAGCGCGGCCTTTACCCGTGATTCACTGACTGCGCGACGCTGCTCGGCGCCGCTATTGCGGGCCCAAGGCTTTCAGGCGGCCGAGCTTGGCGGCGTAGAGGTCGTGGTCCTTGCGGGTCGTGCTCACTTCCATCGCCTTGGTCAGGTGGGCGGTTGCACGAGCGGCGTCGTGCAGCTCGAGGTAGGTGATCGCGAGCCAGAACTGGAACTCGTGGTGGTACGGGGCGCGGTCGACCTCTTTGGTGAACAGCTTCCTGGCCGCCTCGAAGCGGCGCTCGCGCAGCGCCGCCATGCCCTCGTGGAAGTAGCTGAACGGCGGGTGCGGGTCGAGCTGCGCAAGTTGCTTCTGCAGCGCATCGGCTTCGGTCTGGCGGCCGAGGTCGCGCAGCACCAGCACCCGGTTCGACATCACCTTCGTGTTGCCCGGCTCATGGGCGGCAACGCGTTCCAGCGCCTCTTCAGCGAACTCGGGGTGGCGCTGGTTGCGGTACACCACCGCCAGCGTGATGTAGGCGCTGGTCAGCTGCGGGTCTTTGCGGATCGCTTCGCGCGCCCACCAGTAGGCGTCGCGCACCTCGCCGCGCGTGAGCGACTCAACGGCGCGGTTGTTCAGGTACATGGCCACGACCGTGTGCTCCTCGATCACGCGCGCGCGCAACGCGCTGGCGGTGCGCGGCGGCACGAAGTCGACCGTCAGCTGGCCCGTGTCCATCATCCCCAAGCCAGCCTGCGGCGGCCGGTCTGACAGCGTCAGGTTGACGTGGCCGACCGACACGTAGATGTCGCCCGCGCGGTCCCATGAATCGTCGCCGAGCACGCTCTGGTAACGCACCGAGAGGCCGAGTTCCTTCGCGAACGCAGCCGTCATCATCACGAGCGCGAGGCAGTTGCCTGAGCGCGCCTCGAAGGCTTGTGCTGCGGTGCGCGTGATGGCCGCGTCGTATTCGAGCATCAGATCGTCTTTGCTGTAGAGCGCGTCGATCAGTTGCTGCTTGCGGTCGACAAAACCGGCCTTGCTCTTGATCTTGGCGGCGATGTATTGGCGCATCTGGGCGCTGATGGCCATGGCGTCGTCGGGCCGGATCGGCGCCGAAGGCGCTTCGAAAAGTTCGTCGTGGAACAGGCCTTCGGCCGGCGGCATCGGTGGCGCGCTCGCGCAGGCGACGAGGCACAAACAGATCAACAGCACGGCAGCGGTTTTCATCGGGCGCCCCCTGGGTGGGGCCACCGGCCAGCCGGCGACGAGCCGATGCTATTCCGAAACCGCGAACGCCAGCAACACGCCCACGAACACCACGAAGCCGACCCAGTGGTTGAGCCGGAACGCGCGGAAGCAGCCGTCGCGCGAGCGTTCGCGGATCAGCGTGTAATGCCAGCCGGCGATGCCTGCGGCCGCCGCCAGCCCCACGAAATAGGGCCAGCGCAGGCCGAGCTGCAGGCCGAGTGCGGCCCAGACCACGAGGTAGGCGGCGTAACTCGCCATCACCGCGGCCACGTCGAACCGGCCAAGGGTGATGGCCGAGGTCTGGATGCCGATCCTGAGATCGTCGTCGCGGTCGACCATCGCGTACTCGGTGTCGTAGGCCAGCACCCAGAACAGGTTGCCGGCGAGCAGCCACCAGGCCAGCGCCGGCACCTCGCCACGCACTGCGGCGAAAGCCATCGGAATGCCGAAGCTGAAGGCCACGCCCAGCACCGCTTGCGGCATCGAGAAGAAGCGCTTCGTGAACGGGTAGAAGATGCTGACTGCCAGCGCGGCAAAGCTCCACAGAACCGTGGCGGTGTTGATCGTGAGCACCAGGGCGAAGGCCAGCAAGGCCAGCACGCTGCCGAGCAACAACGCCTCGCGCGTGCTGACCGCGCCGCTCGTCACCGGCCGGTTCGCGGTGCGCTTCACATGTCTGTCGAAGTCGCGGTCGGCCACGTCGTTCACGGTGCAGCCGGCGCTGCGCATCAGGAAGGTGCCGAGCGTGAACACGACAGCCAGGTGCCAGCCGGGGAAGCCACCTGCCGCGATCCACAGTGCCGAGAGCGTGGGCCACAACAAGAGGTAACTGCCCGCGGGCCGGTTCCAGCGAATCAGGTCCAGGTACAAGGAAAGGCGGGACGGGGCGGGCGCGTCAGACGGCATCCCGCCATTGTCGCGGTCTCGTCGTACGCCGATTCGGCGCGAGCTGCGTTATGGTCACACTGACTCGACCTACCCACTCACGCACAGGAGACTCCCATGTCCATCGACCGGCGCAAGATCATCGGCCTGTTTGCCGCGAGCGCGGCCTCCACACTCGCCGGCTGTGGCGGGGGTGACGACGGGCCGGGCCTGCAACGGGTGTGGGTGTTGAACGTGGACCCGGAGTTTCCGAGCGCCGATGTGTCGGTCGGCTCAACCCTCATTGGCTCCGGCGTGCCGTTCACTGGCCTCACGAACCCGGTCGACTTCGACAGCGCCTACTACACGGTCCGCGTGCGGCAACCCGGCGGTGGCGCGACCTTCGACTTCGACAACGTGCTCGTCGACGCCCGCTCGTCGTTGCCGAGCCTGTTCGTCTTCTACCGCCACTTCGCCTCGGCCCGCCTGGTGCCCGCGCTGCGCGGCATAGAGAACTACTTCGATTCCAGCGTCAACCTCGATTTCGATCTGTTCGACGGTGACGGCAGCGGCACCGGTTTCGTTCAAACGCAAGTCCTGCCGTTTGAAGGCGGGACGCAGCAGACATCGAGCAGCAGCACCTGCCGGCTGCGGCTGTACGCCGAAGGCAGCAGCACGCTGGTCTACGACTCCGGCGTGCAGAACCGCACCGACTCGATCCTGATCCACCCCCGTTTCCCCGCAGCATCTGCGCGCAGCGGCGAGGTTCGGGTAACCGCCCTGAACTACGGCTTCGTGAACGCCAGCGCGGTCGACTGGCCGAACCTGCTGGATCTGGCGGTCAGCCTTCCAGCTGTTTCTGGAACACCAGACCCGCGTGTTCGCGGAGTGCGTGGAACCTGATCTTCGGCCAGTTGGTTTGAATAGCCCGCAGCTCGGGCGCGTATTCCACCAGCACGGTCGGCGCGTCGACCGCGTCGTAGGCCACGCGGTGCGCGTTGCCGTCGATGAAACGTTGCAGCTCTTTCGTTCCACCGTCTTCGGGCGCGCAGGTGACCCAGCGCGCCACCTGGTAGCGGCTCGGCATCACCCGCGCCTTCACGCCGTATTCGTGTTCGAGCCGGTGTGCCACGACCTCGAACTGCAACTGGCCCACGGCGCCGAGCAAGAGCAGTGAACTCGCGACCGGGCGAAACACCTGGATCGCGCCTTCTTCACCGAGCTGCGTCAAGCCGGCCTTGAGCTGCTTGGTGCGCAAAGGGTCGGCCACCTCGACCGTGCGGAACATCTCGGGCGCGAAGAACGGCAGGCCCGTGTACTGCAGCGCCTCGCCTTCGGTGAGCGTGTCGCCGAGCTGCAGCACACCGTGGTTGGGAATGCCGATGATGTCACCGGCAAAGGCTTCGTCGAGCAGCTCGCGGCGCTGGCTCAGGAAGCTGACCACCGTGTTCGGCCGCATCTCTTTGCCCGAGCGCGCCACCTTGATGCGCATGCCACGCTTGAAGTGGCCGCTCGCCACGCGCACGAAGGCGATGCGGTCGCGGTGCGCCGGGTCCATGTTGGCCTGGATCTTGAAAACGACGCCGGTGAGCTTGGGCTCGTCGGGCTGCACCACGCGCTGGATCGCCGCGCGCGAACTCGGTGCCGGCGCCAGGTCGACCAGCGCATCCAGCACTTCCTGCACGCCGAAGTTGTTGACGGCCGAGCCGAAGAACATCGGCGTCTGGTGGCCGCCGAGAAAGGCTTCGCGGTCGAATGCCGGCGCGGCATCGCGCAGCAGCTCGATCTCACCCTTCGACTGCTCGTACTGCATGCCGAAGCGCTCGGGGTAGACCGGGTTGTCGAGCCCGTCGAGGAACTCGGCGCCGCCCTCCTCGCCGCCGAACACGCGCATGCGCTTCTCGCGCAGATCCATCACGCCGTGGAAGGCCTTGCCCATGCCGACCGGCCAGGTGAAGGGCACCACTTCCATGCCGAGCTCACGCTCGATCTCGTCCATCAGCGCCATCGGCTCCTGCACTTCGCGGTCCATCTTGTTCACGAAGGTCAGGATCGGCGTGTTGCGGGCGCGGCAGACTTGCAGCAGCCGGCGTGTCTGGGGCTCGACGCCGTTGGCGGCGTCGATCACCATCAAGGCCGCATCCACGGCCGTGAGCACGCGGTAGGTGTCTTCCGAGAAGTCCTGGTGGCCCGGCGTGTCGAGCAGGTTGATGACGCAGTCGCGGTATTCCATCTGCATCACGCTCGACGCGACCGAGATGCCACGCTGCTTCTCGATCTCCATCCAGTCGCTGGTCGCATGGCGCGTGGCCTTGCGTGCTTTCACGCTGCCAGCAATCTGGATGGCGCCCGAGAACAGCAGCAGCTTCTCGGTCAGCGTCGTCTTGCCGGCATCGGGGTGGGAAATGATGGCAAACGTTCTTCTACGCCTTACCTGCTCTGCGATTGAACCGTCTGCCATCTCAACCTTCCCCGCGATATGTACACAGCTATGTACGCATTACCCAATGTGCTCATAGCCGCTGCACACCACCTCTAGAGCCGCCAGCAGTCTACCGGACCGCCAACAGCGTGGATTGTAGCATAATACGCCCTCAAGAGCTGTTTATGAGGCTTAGAATGCGCTTGAAAGCCATTTTCTTTGACTTTTGAACCGCCGCCATGCTATCTAAGAGGTAGTGACCCATTTTTGAACGATGAAGCCATGACCGCCCGCAATAAGCTGCTGACCGCACCGCCCTACGCCGTCGAACAGACGCTCAAACGGCTGGGCGCAAACCTGCGCACGGCACGCCTGCGCCGGAACCTCACGATTGCCGACATGGCGGAAAAGATCGGCACTGGCGAGCGCGCTGTCGCAGACGCTGAAAAGGGAAAGCCCTCCACCAGCGTTGCTGTCTACGCAGCGATGCTCTGGGCTCTCGACCTGCTTGATCAGATCGCCGACGTGGCGGCACCGGAAAAGGACGACGAAGGCCAGACGCTCGCATTGTCCCGCGAACGCGCGCGGGCCCGACCGAAGGCAGGGCTCGACAATGACTTCTGAAACACCAGTCGATTGCTTCGTCTACATCACGTTGCCGGGACAGACAGAACCGGTGACGGCAGGGCGGTTTGCGCTGAGCGTTGATCGCAGAGGCGTGCCTGAAGGACGCTTCGTCTATGGCCGGAGCTACCTCGAACGCCCCAACGCCGTCGCGCTCGATCCCGTCGAGCTGAAGCTTTCGACGCGCACCTACACAACCGTCGCGCTGAACGGCGTATTCGGTGCGCTGCGCGATGCGAGCCCGGACTACTGGGGTCGCCGCGTCATTCAGCGTCATCTCGGCAAAGCGCAGCCGGGCGAGATGGAATACCTGCTCTATTCGCCCGACGACCGCGCGGGCGCACTCGGCTTCGGCCTCAATCAAGAGCCACCTGCCCCGAAGCGCAGCTTCAATCAGACGCTTGACCTCGCGAACGTTCAGGCCATCGCCGACGCCATCGTGGCCGAGGAAGAGGTCCCGGCAGATGCCGCGAAGGAACAGGTGGGCAATCTCCTCCTCGTCGGCACGTCGATGGGCGGAGCCCGCCCGAAGGCCGTTGTTGAAGACGAAGCGGGGCTCTGGATCGCGAAGTTCAACGTCGGAACCGACGCGTGGAATAGCGCGCGTGTCGAACACGCGATGTTGTCGCTCGCGCGCGCTTGCGGCCTCACAACCGCCGAAAGCCGCGTCGTGGAAGTCGCTGGCCGCGATGTCCTCTTGGTCAAACGCTTTGACCGCGAGAAAACTCCAGCCGGTTATGTGCGTGCACGAATGATCAGCGCGCTCACGCTGCTCCGCGCCGAGGACACATATCAATCGCGGGGCCGGTGGTCCTATGTGCAGCTCGCGGAAGAACTGCGTCGCGTCTGCACGGAGCCGGAACAAAACGCCGCCGAACTGTTCCGTCGCATGTGCTTCAACGCGCTGATTTCCAACGTGGGCGATCATCCGCGCAACCACGCCCTGATCGCGAAAGAGCAGGGCTGGAAGCTCTCGCCTTCCTATGACCTGACGCCCGCCGTTCCGGTCAGCATCGAGCGCCGCGACCTCGCCATGGAATGCGGTGATGCGGGTCGCTTCGCCAACGCGTCAAACCTTCTCTCGCAAGGCGCGCGCTTCCTGCTGGAACACGATCAGGCGGTCGCCATCATCGATGCGATGGAAGCGCAGGTGCGCAGTCTCTGGTATTCAACGGCGCGGGGCGCTGGCGTCTCGGCTGGTGACTGCGACAAGATCGCTGGTGCGTTCGCGTATCAGGGCTTTCGCCAAAGGAGCACCTGAGATGTATGTCGAGATCGAGATTCCCGAAATCGCCGCGTAACCGCAAGGCTTCCCCCGGCTATTGGGTCAAGACGCTCTTCATCGCGTCTGTGTCGACTGCCTATCAGGTCAATGCGCTGGTTTCGACCTACGTCCGCCTCGTGGAAGCGGCCCTTGTCGAATACCGGATGGCGGAACCCAAGCTGCGAGAGTTCTGGGGCGAACATCATTCGGTGAAGCTTTCTGCTACACGTCGGTTTCCTCGCGCTTTCCTCGTCAAGGGCCCGGTCGTGTCGCGACCTGACCCCGTCCGATTCAGAGGCAGTGATGGGGGTGGGAAATGATGGCGAAGGTGCGGCGGCGGCGCACCTTCTTGGCCAGGGCCGGAAGGATCAGGTCTGACCTGTGGGCGCGGCCGCAGCGTGCGGGCTGCCTCGAAGAGACAACCCGCGGGTATCGCGGGCGGGACTCATCACTTGGCGACGAAGGGCCGCACCACGCCGAGCAAGCGCTCGACATAGGCGTCCTTTTCGCCGACCGGCGCCGCGTAGTGCAGCGCTTGACGGGCGAGCGCCTCGCCCGCGCCGCACCACATGAGCCAGGCCGCGAGGTACTGCGACGCCAGACATCCGCCGGCCGTGGCGATCGGACCGCGGGCGTGGAACGGGGCGTCTTCGACGCGCACGCCGGCCTCGACAAGCCAGGGCTTGGTGGTCAGATCGGTGCAGGCCGGCATGTCGGCGAGCAGCCCGAGCCGCGCCAGCAGCAGCGCGCCCGAACACTGCGCGCCGATCAGTTGGCGCACCGGGTCGAGTTGCAGCTGGTCGAGCAGCGCGCCGGCCTTGCCGTGGTCTTCGGCAATCGCCCGGGTGTAGACGCCGCTGCCGAAGATCACCGCATCGGCCTCGTTGGCAAACGCCAATGGTTGCTGGGCCTGCACGGTCACGCCGTTCATCGACGTCACGTGCTTGCTCGGGCTCGTGATCTGTGCTTTCCAACCCTGCCCGCTCAGTCGGTTCAGCAAACCGAGCGCGATGAAGGAATCGAGTTCGTTGAACCCGTCGAAAGTGAGGATCGCGACGCGCACGGGCGCTGCTGCTTCAGGTTTCGAGAAGGTTCACGTTTCGAGCAGTGACCTCAGCATCCACGCGGTTTGTTCGTGCACGGTCAGGCGCTGCGTCAGCAGGTCGGCGGTGGGCTCGTCGCCGGCCTTGTGGGCGAGCGGAAAAATGCTGCGGGCGGTGCGCGCCACCGCCTCGTGGCCCTCGACCAGGATCGCGACCATCTCGAGCGCTTTGGGCGGCACGGCCGGCGCGTCTTTGATCGAGCTGAGCTTGCCGAACTGGGCGTAGGAGCCCGGCGCCGGGTGGCCGAGCGAGCGAATGCGCTCTGCCACCGGGTCGACTGCGTTCCACAGCTCGGTGTACTGCGCCATGAACATCAGGTGCAGCGTGTTGAACATCGGCCCGGTCACATTCCAGTGGAAGTTGTGCGTGGTCAGGTACAGCGTGTAGGTGTCGGCCAGCAGCTTCGACAAACCGCCGGCGATTGCCGCGCGGTTTTTTTCGTCGATGCCGATGTTGATGGTCGCGCCGCGCGCCGCCGCTGCGGGCTTTTCCTTCTTTGCCATCGAGACCTCCTTGGGAGACAGAGAGCGCTACTGTAGCGAAGCGGCGTGACCGGCCGCCACCCCTGCCATCACGCCAGATCGTAACGATCGAGGTTCATCACCTTGTTCCAGCTTGTCACGAAGTCGTGCACGAACGACTGTTGCGCGTCGCTGCTCGCGTAGACCTCGGCAAGGGCACGCAGCTGCGAGTTCGAACCGAAGACCAGGTCGGCGACCGTGCCCGTCCACTTGAGAGCGCCGGTCGCCCGATCGCGGCCCTCGAGCACGCCGTCGGCGCTGGCGGACTTCTGCCAGGTGGTGTTCATGTCGAGCAGGTTGACGAAAAAGTCGTTGGTCAGCGTTCCCGGCCGCTTCGTGAAGACGCCGTGGCCCGGCACGCTGAGGGCGCGCAGGCCACCGACCAGCACCGTCGTCTCCGGAGCGGTCAGCGTCAGCAGGTTCGCGCGGTCCAGCATCAGCTCGGACGCCGATCCTTCGCAGCCTTTGCGGACGTAGTTGCGGAACGCGTCGGCGGCGGGTTCGAGCACCTCGAACGACTCCACATCGGTCTGTTCCTGCGAAGCGTCCATGCGGCCCGGCGAGAACGGCACTTCGATCGCGACGCCGGCCTGCTTGGCCGCTGCCTCGATGGCGGCGCAGCCGCCCAGCACGATCAGGTCGGCGAGCGAGACCTTCTTGCCCGCCGTTTGCGCGGCGTTGAACTCCTTCTGAACGCCCTCCAGCACCTGCAGCACCTTGGCCAGCTCGGCGGGTTGGTTGACTTCCCAGTCCTTCTGCGGCGCCAGCCGGACGCGCGCGCCGTTGGCGCCACCGCGCTTGTCGCTGCCGCGGAACGTGGAGGCCGACGCCCACGCCGTTGTGACCAGTTGAGAAACCGACAGACCCGACGCAAGCAACTTGGCCTTGAGCGCCGCAATGTCCTTCGCATCGACGAGCGCATGGTCGACGGCAGGAATCGGGTCCTGCCAGATCAGGGCCTCCTTCGGCACGAGCGGGCCGAGGTAGCGGGCGATCGGGCCCATGTCGCGGTGCGTCAGCTTGAACCAGGCGCGCGCGAACGCATCGGCGAATTCCTGCGGGTTCTGCATGAAGCGGCGCGAGATCTTCTCGTAGGCCGGGTCCATGCGCATCGCCATGTCGGCGGTCGACATCATCGGCGCGTGGCGCTGGCTCGGGTCGTGGGCATCGGGCACGGTGCCGGCACCGGCATCGCCCTTGGGCTTCCACTGGTGCGCGCCGGCCGGGCTCTTCGTCAGCTCCCATTCATAGCCGAACAGGGTTTCGAAGTAGCCGTTGTCCCATTGGATGGGGTTGGGTGTCCACGCGCCTTCCAGGCCGCTGGTGATCGTGTGCACACCCTTGCCGCTGCCCAGTGTGTTGGCCCAACCCAGGCCCTGCGTTTCGATGCCCGCCCCTTCGGGTTCGGCACCGACGTACTGGCCCGGGTTGCCCGCGCCGTGCGTTTTGCCGAAGGTGTGGCCGCCGGCGGTGAGTGCCACGGTTTCTTCGTCGTTCATCGCCATACGGGCGAAGGTTTCGCGGATGTCGCGCGCCGAACCGAGCGGGTCGGGCTGGCCTTCCGGGCCTTCCGGGTTCACGTAGATCAGGCCCATCGTGGTGGCCCCGAGCGGGCTGGCCAGCTCGCGGTCGCCGGAGTAGCGCTGGTCGGTGCCCATCCACTTCGTCTCGGTGCCCCAGTTGATGTCTTCCTCCGGCTCCCAGATGTCAGGGCGGCCGCCGCCGAAACCGAAGGTCTTGAAGCCCATCGATTCGAGCGCGACGTTGCCGGTCAGGATGAAGAGGTCGGCCCACGACAGCTTGCGGCCGTACTTCTGCTTGACGGGCCACAGCAGGCGGCGGGCCTTGTCGAGGTTGCCGTTGTCGGGCCAGCTGTTGAGCGGTGCGAAACGCTGCGAGCCGGAGCCCGCGCCACCGCGACCGTCGGTGGTGCGGTAGGTGCCTGCGGCATGCCAGGCCATGCGGATGAAGAACGGGCCGTAGTGGCCGTAGTCGGCGGGCCACCAGTCTTGCGAGTCGGTCATCAGCGCGTGCAAGTCCTTGATCACCGCGTCCAGATCGAGGGTCTTGAACTCGGCGGCGTAGTCGAACTCGGCAGGCATCGGATTCGAGAGCGACGAGCGCTGGTGCAGCGTCTTCAGGTTCAACTGGTTCGGCCACCAGTTGGCATTGCCCGTGCCGCCTGTCAGCAAGGGCTTGCGGGCGCCGTGGGGGAACGGGCACTTCGTTTCGTCTGACATGTGGGTCTCCTGTGGGGCTGCGATGCCACGAACTCTACGAACATAGAATAGCTACTTCCAATTGTCGATCGCTATTCAATAGATAGTTGCGATCGAAACATCAGCCCGGCCCCTCGTGCCGCAGGCTGTTGCCCAGCGCAGTCTTGCGCACGATCACCGCAAATGATTGCACCGGCGCTGCCTTCTCGCCTTCCATGCGCCACAGGATGCCCGGCGTGCGGATCGGCGTCGGGCTCTCGATCGGGATCATCTGCAGCCCGGTCATGCCCGCCGGCACCGCGTTGATCGCGACGATGGCGCCGATCTGCGCACGCAGCACCAGGCCGAGCATCGGCGCGATCGTCGACATCTCGGCCACGACAAGAGGCTCTGCGCCACTCGCCTTGAAACACTCGTCGAGCAGCGTTCGTGTTGCAAAGTAGCCGGGCATCAAGACCAGGCGCTGTTGATGCAACTCGACCATGCGGATGCGCTTGCGCCCGGCCAGCGGGTGCGTGTCGGAAACGACCAGCACCATCTCTTCGTTGTAGAGAGGCTCGAACCACAGATCGGTCGGGCCGTTCGGGCGATAGGCGATGCCGATGTCAAGTTCACCGGCATGCAGCTTCGTGCCGATCTGTTCGGCCGGCAGTTCCTCCACCCGCACCTGCACCGTCGGGTGCCGCGCCAGAAACAGCGCCACGCATTCGGGAATCAGGCCGATGTTGAACGTGTGGGTGGCGCCGATGCGCACCTGACCCGTGAGCCCGCCGGCACCGGGCTTGAGCATCGCCAGCCCCAGGTCGACTTCTTTCAGCGCGCGGCCGGCAAAGCCGAGGAACAGCTCGCCGGCTTCGGTCGTCACGACCTTCTTGCCGATGCGGTCGAACAGCGCCTGGCCAACTTCTTCTTCCAGTTGGCGGATCTGGTGCGACAGCGTCGACTGGGTCACGTGCACCCGTTCGGCGGCGCGTGTGAAGCTGAGCGTTTCGGCCAGGGCCGTGAAGTAGCGAAGATGCCTCAGCTCCATACAAACCCCAGCGTCAAATCGATGTCATCGATCATATCGATGTGAATTCACCATTTTCGTGCGCAGCCCGATGTCCCTAAGCTTCGCCTCAGCCCGGGCTGAAACGACCGCGGGCGGCGAGAAAACGGAGACAAACCATGTCCGAATACAACCAGAGCAAGCTGACGCAAGACGTGCTCGCCGCATTCGCCGGCACGCCGGAACCACGCCTGCGTGAATTGATGACGGCACTGGTCAAACACATTCACGCCTTCGCCCGCGAGGTCGACCTGACGCCCGAAGAGTGGCTACACGGCTTGAACTTTCTGAACGCGACCGGGCAGATCTCGACCGAGCGCCGGCCCGAATTCATTCTGCTGTCCGACACGCTGGGCCTCTCGATGATGGTCGTCTCGCTGGCACAGGCCCGAGCCAGCGGCAACGTGAAAGGCGCGACTGAGGCGACCGAGGCCACCGTCGAAGGCCCGTTCTTCTGGCCCGGCGCGCCCGACGTGCCGCTGGGCGCCGACATCGGCGAAGGCGTGCCCGGTGAACCCGCTTTCTACATGGGCCGCGTGACCGACGTGAACGGTGTGCCGCTCGCAGGCGCGCTGCTCGACGTGTGGTCGGGCGATGGCGATGGCAAGTACGACGTGCAACTTTCCGACACGCCGACGATGCGCGCCCGCGGCCGCTTCCGTACCGACGCCGAGGGCCGCTACTGGTTCTGGTCGATCCTTCCGACCTACTACCCGATCCCCGACGACGGCCCGGTCGGCGTGATGATGCGTGCCACCGCACGCAGCATCAACCGCCCCGGCCATATCCACATGCACGTCTCGGCGCCCGGCCACGTGAGGCTCACCACGCATGTGTTCGTCGGCAATGGCCCCTACCTGCACGAAGACGCGGTGTTCGGCAAACGCGACAGCCTGGTCGTCGACTTCGAAAAGCACCCGCCGGGCAAGGCCGTCGATGGTCGCGAGATGAAGAAGCCGTATCACTCTGCGAGCTTCGACTTCCGCCTCGCACCGACACCCGCCTGAACCAGCCCAACCCGGCGCACCGCGCGGGCCGTCACTCACTCATAGCGCAAGGCTTTCATGAAGATCGGCAAGGTCACCGTGCCGCGCACGTCCATCACCACGTCGGACGAACACACGATCGTGGTTCGCGGGCGTGATCTCTCGAAAGAGCTGATCGGCAAGGTCTCATTTGTCGAACACTTCTTTCTGCTGTTGAACGGCCGGCTGCCCACCGCAGGCGAAGCGGCCGTGCTCAACGCGACACTGGTGGCCATTGCCGACCACGGCCTCGTGCCCAGCGTGCAAGCCGCGCGAATGACCTTCGCGGCTGCGCCCGATGCGATGCAGGGTGCAGTGGCCGCAGGCATCCTGGGCTGCGGTTCGGTGGTGCTGGGCTCTTCTGAAACGGCCGGGCGCCTGTACAGCGAAATCGACGCACAAGTGCAGGCCGGCGTCGCTGTCGAAGTGGCAGCGCTCGCCGTGATGCAGGCCTGGCGCGCTGCCGCCAAGTCGATCCCCGGCTACGGCCACCCGCTGCACAAGGAGCGTGACGAACGCGTCGGCGCCTTGTTCGGCGTGGCGCGCGCGGCCGGCACCGACCTGCGCTTCGTCGCGATTGCCGAGGCGGTCGAAGCCCTGATGCCGCAGGTGCTCAAGAAGGAACTGAAGCTCAACGTCTCGGGTGCCATTCCCGCGGTGCTGCTCGGCGCCGGCTTCCCGGTGCAGGCGCTCAAGGGCGTGCCGATCCTCGCGCGCACAGCGGGCTTGATTGCGCACCTGTTCGAAGAAATCTCGCAGCCGATCGGCTTCGCCTTGTCGTACCAGGCCACGCGCGAAATGGTCTACGACGGCGACGTGCCTGCGGGTTTCGGTGCGCACGAATGATCAAGGTTCTGCAAGGCCTGAAGGTCGTCGAACAAGGCACGTTCATCACGGGCCCGGCCGCAGGCATGTTGCTCGGTGACCTGGGCGCCGACGTGATCAAGGTCGAGATGCCGAATACCGGTGACCCGTTTCGCGCCTTCAAAGACGGCCTGTACAGCCCGCACTTCCAGACCTACAACCGCAACAAGCGCAGCATCACGCTCGACACCAAAGACACTGCCGACCGCGAAGTGTTCGACGCGTTGATCGCTGACGCCGACGTCTACATCCAGAATTTCCGCCCCGGCGTGGCCGACAAGCTCGGCGCAGGCGAGGCGCGTTTGCGGGCGCTGAACCCGAAGCTGATCTACTGCTCGATCAGCGGCTTCGGCGCCACCGGCCCGGCCGCCAACCGGCCCGCGTACGACACCGTGGCGCAGGCCGCGAGCGGCTTTCTCAAGCTGCTCGTGAACCCGCAGAACCCGCGCGTCGTCGGCCCGGCGATCGCCGATTCGCTGACCGGCTTCTACGCCGCCTACGGCGTGATGGGCGCGCTGTTCGAACGCGGCCGCACGGGCGCCGGCCGCACCGTCGAAGTCTCGATGCTCGAGGCGATGGCGCACTTCAACCTCGATGCGTTCACGCACTATTTTCAAGTCAATGAAGTGATGGGGCCGTACAGCCGACCGAGCGTGTCGCAGTCTTACGTGCTCGAGTGCGCCGACGGCAAATGGATCGCGCTGCACATGTCGTCGCCCGAAAAATTCTGGCAAGGCCTGGCGGTCGCGATCGAACAACCCGAGCTGTTCAAGGACGATCGATTCGTCACGCGCGACAAGCGCATCGCGAACCAGGAAGTCCTGATCGATCGGCTCGGCGAACGCTTCAAGCTGCGCACTCGCGACGAGTGGTGCGCGCGCCTGCAGGCCGAAGACGTGCCACACGCACCGATGTACGACACCAGCGAGGCGCTTGAAGACCCGCAGGCGCTTCACCTGCAGCTCACCGCTTCGGCCGAGCACCCGGTGATGGGCCTGTTCCGCACCGTGCGCTCGCCGGTCTCGTTCGACGGTGAACGTGCGCTCGACGTGCGCCCGCCGCCCACGCTGGGCGAGCACAACGAAGAAATCCGCGCCGCCCTGAAGCTGCGCAAAACGAACGCCACCGCATGACCCAGAGCCACAAAAGGAGACAAACCTGATGAACACCCCGAACCTCTCGCGCCGCAGCGCCGTCGCCGCCACGCTGCTCGTCCTCGCAAGCCAGGCTTTCGCGCAGGCCGGCACGCCGATCCGGATCGGCAGCACGCTCGCACTGACCGGGCCGCTCTCGGCGACAGCGCAGGTCCACAGATTGGTCGGCGAGATCTACGTCGAGCAGGCCAACAAGCGTGGCGGCTGGCTGGGCCGGCCGCTCGAATGGGTCGTGAAAGACGACCAGTCGAAGCCCGACCTGGCGCGCACGCTGTACGAGCAGCTCGTCACCGCCGACAAGGTCGACCTGCTGATGGGGCCCTACGCCACCGGCGCGATCCTCTCGGCGATGGGCGTGGCGCAGCGCTACAACAAGGTGCTGGTGCACCACACACTGGGCATACCGTCGCTTGCCAAATACGACCTGCAGTTCCCGGCCTGGTCGCTCGGTTCCGACCCGGCGACCACGGTGCCGAACACCGTGTTCGACGCACTCGCCGCCGGCCCCAAGCCACCCAAGACCGTGGCTGTGGTCACGAACAAGTTCCCGTCGATCCAGTTCATGACGGCAGGTGCGCGCGAGGTGATGAAAAAGCGCGGCCTGAGTGAAGTGCTGTTCCTCGAGTGGGACTTCGGCAACCGCGATTTCGGCCCGATCGCCAACCGCATCAAGGACGCCAAGCCCGACTTTGTCTGGGTCGGTGCGATCGGCCTCGACGGCAACCTGCTGCTCGACGCGATGAAGAAGATCGACTACGTGCCACCACAGCACTTCTATCTTTACCCGTCGCCAGCGCAACTGGTCGCCCTGCCGGAAGCGAAGAACGCGCTCTCGGTCACGATCTTCGAAGAGCAGCCGCCGTTCACCGCCAACACCGGCGCGGCCGAGTTCGTCAAGCTCTACCGCGAGCGCGCCACCAAGGCCGGCCTCGCCGACCCGTCGGTCGAAACGCAGGCCGCAGCGTCGTACACCGCCTGGCAGATTCTCGAAGCCGGCGTGGTGGCCACGAAGAGCCTGGACGACAAGAAGATCGGCGAGTGGATCAAGGCCAACAAGGTCGACACCTTGCAAGGCAAGCTGCGCTTCAACGGCACCGGTAACTTCGGCGACGACCTGATGCGTGTGAAGCAGGTGCAGAACGGCCACTGGGTCGTCGTCTGGCCGAAGGAAGTGACCTCAGGCGGCGCCAAGCTGCTGGCCCAGTAGTCACGCTTGCATGTCGGCATTCACGCTCCCCAGCGCTTCGCTGCTGTCGCAAAGCATCCTGTCGGGCGTTTTTGTTGGCGCGTTGTACGGTTTGATGGGCCTGGGCCTCAGCCTGAGCTGGGGCCTGCTCAAGCTCATCAACCTGGCGCACTTCGCGTTCGCGTTCCTCGCCGCCTACCTCTGTTACGAGATGGCGAGCAAGGGCATCGACCCGTTGCTCACGCTCGGCGTGATCGTGCCCGCGTTCTTCGCCGCCGGCGTCGGGCTGCATTGGGTGATGGCGCGCTTCAAGGTCACGCCGTTCAACTCGTTGCTGCTGACCTTCGGGCTGATGGGCATCGTCGAATCCATCATCCAGACCATCTGGACCGCCGACTTCCGCAAGCTCGAATCGAGCTACGGGGAGCAGAAGTTCAAGCTGGCCGGCCTTTACATGCCGGTGCCCGAGCTCATCACGCTTGTGCTCGCGGTGGGCATCTCGTTCGCGGCGTGGGCGGTGCTGCGCTACACCGATCTCGGCCGCGCGATGCGCGCCGCCGCCGAAGACGCACCCATCGCCTCGGCCTTCGGCGTGAACCAGAAGCGCAATGCGCTGCTGCTGGCCGGCACCTGTGCCGCGCTCGCGAGCGTCGCCGGCGTGTGCCTGGCGCTCAGCTTCACGCTCGCGCCCTCGCAGATGTACGCGTGGATCGGCGTGGTGTTCGCCGCGGTGATGCTGGGCGGCCTCGCGCGACCGCTCGGACCGCTGATCGCCGGCACGGTGATCGGCGTCAGCGAAGCGATCACGATGGCCGTGACCGCGCCGTCGTGGGCGCCGATCGTCTCGTTCACGCTGCTGATCTTCATTCTCGTGCTGCGCCCCGGGAAGGCTTCATGAAACGCACGCCGCTGATCATCGTTGCCGCCGCCGTGGCGCTGGCCTTCGTGCCAAAGCTCGGCCTGCCGGCGTACTACGACTCGCTGCTGTACCTGATGCTGCATTGGGTCGTGCTCGCCACGTCGTGGAACATCTTGTCCGGCTACACCGGCTACTTCTCGTTCGGCCACGGCGCATTCTTCGGCGCGGGCTTGTACACCACGAGCACGCTGCTCGCGCGCTACGAGTGGCCGTTCCTCTGGACGCTTCCGGTCGCTGCGCTGGTGGCCGCGCTGCTCGGCGAGGCGCTCGGTGCGGTGGTGTTCCGCGTGAAGGGCGTGCGCGGCGAACTGTTCGCGCTGCTCACGCTGGCGATCACGTTCGTGATCGGCACCATCGTCGTCAACACCCCCATCGACGGTGGCAACGGCGTGCCCCTCAGCGGCGTGCCGGTGCCGGCGATCGGGCCGACGCAGTCGTCCACCTTCTACCTGCTGGCACTCGCCGCAGCGACGCTGACGATGTTGGCCGCGTGGGCCATCTTCGTCTCGAAATTCGGTGCCGGCCTGTTCGCGATCCACGACGACGAAGACGCGGCCGAAGTGATGGGCGTGCCGACCTACCGCTACAAACTGATCGCGTTGGCGATCTCGTGCGCGCTGGCCGGTGTGGCCGGTGGCATCCATGCACTCTTCCTGTCTTACGTGACGGCAGGCGATGTGTTCACGATCACCGTGCCGCTCACGGTCGTGTTGATGAGCGTGCTCGGTGGCACACGGCATTGGGCCGGGCCGGCGGTCGGGGCAGTGGCGATCACCGCGTTGCTGTACAGCTTCACCGCGGCCGATCACGCGATTGCCGGCAAGGCGATGATCGGCGTGATACTGATCGCGGCGATTCTGTTCATGCCCGACGGCATTCTGTTGCGGCTGCAGAAGCTGTTCGGTAAACGCGCTGCGGCGCTGGGCGGAGTGCCTGCGCTGTCGGCGCTCGTGCCTGCGCCGGCCACTGCCAACGCCACCGTGCCAGCGAACCACGGCGAAGTGCTGCTGCGTGTGCGCGGTCTGCAAAAGTCGTTCAAGGGCGTGCGTGCGCTGGCCGGCGTTGACGTGGACGTGCGGCGCGGCGAAATCCTCGGCCTGCTCGGCCCGAATGGCTCGGGCAAGTCGACCTTCATCAACGTCGTCAGCGGCCACTACACGCCGACCGCCGGCGAGGTCGTCTTCGAAGGCCGAAGCCTCGCCGGCCTGTCCGCGCACCGCATCGCCGGCGCCGGCATCGCCCGCACTTATCAAATCCCGCGCCCCTTCCCGCACATGAGCGTGCTCGACAACGTGGCGCTGGCAACGATGTTCGGCGGCGCGGTGCCCGACCCCGCGGCCGCGCGCAAGCAGGCGATGACCTGGCTCGAATTCACCGGCCTGCTTGAGAAGGCGAACGCGCACCCCGACGACCTGAACCTGCACCAGCGCAAGTTCCTCGAACTCGCGCGGGCGCTCGCTTCGCGCCCGCGCCTCGTGCTGCTCGACGAAGTGCTGTGTGGCCTCACGCCGAGCGAGATCGACGACGCGGTGGCCCTGATCCGCCGCATCCGCGACCAGGGCTCGACCATCGTCTTCGTCGAACACGTGATGCGCGCGGTGATGGCACTCACCGACCGCATTGTTGTCTTCAACCACGGCGAACTGTTGGCCGAAGGCAGCGCGAGCGACGTGATGCAGCGTCCCGAGGTCATGACCGCTTACCTTGGCAAACCCCATGCGCCACCGCCGCCACCGGCGCTGGAGCCAGCCCATGCTTGAAGTTCACGACCTGCAGGTGGCCTATGGCGCGGCGCCCGCGCTCTGGGGCGTGTCGCTCGAAGTGCGCACCGGTGAGCTGCTGTGCGTCGTCGGACCGAACGGCGCCGGCAAGACGACGCTGATCAACACGCTGGCGGGCATCTTGCGCGCGCGCGCCGGGCGCATCGTGTTCGAAGGCCACGACATCACGCAGCTTGCGCCCCACCGCTTCTGCGAAGCCGGCATCGCGATCGTGCCCGAAGGCCGGCGCCTGTTCACCGGCATGAGCGTGCTCGAGAACCTGGAATTGGGCAGTTACCTGCCGGCTGCGAAAGCGCGGCGAAGGCAGTCGCTTGAGGCGGCGATCGAACTCTTCCCGGTTTTGCGCGAAAAGCTCGCCAGCCCGGCCGGTGAGCTGTCGGGCGGGCAACAGCAGATGGTCGCGATCGCGCGCGCGCTGATGGCGCGGCCGCGCCTGCTGTTGCTCGACGAACCTTCGCTCGGCCTGTCTCCGCTGATCGTGCACGACATGTTCGCGGCGATCCGGCGCATCAATGCCGAAGGCATGTCGGTGCTGATGGTCGAGCAGAACGTCGTGATGGCGATGGGCGTCTCGACCCGCGCCTACGTGCTCGAAGAAGGCCGCATCGTCGCCGACGGCGCGCCCGACGAGCTGCTCGCCCGCCCCGAAATCCAGCGCGCCTACCTGGGCGTTTGAACGTCACTGAACTGGAGACCAACACCATGCTGTTCCCCACCACCATCGTCGGCAGCTTCCCGCAGCCCGACTGGCTGATCGACCGCGAAAAGCTCGCCGGGCGTTTCCCGCCGCGCACCCGTGCGCGCGAGCTGTGGCGCATTCCGCCGCAGTACCTGGAACAGGCGCAGGACGACGCGACGCTGATCGCGATCCGCGCCCAGGAAGACGCGGGGCTCGACATCGTCAGCGACGGCGAGATCCGGCGCGAGAGTTACTCGAACCGCTTCGCCACTGCGCTGGAAGGCGTTGACCTCGACAACCCCGGCACCGCGCTCGACCGCTCGGGCCACCCGAACCCGGTGCCGCGCATCGTCGGCAAGATCCGCCGCAAACACGCGGTCGAGGTCGACGACCTGAAGTTCCTGCGCGCCAACACCGACCGTTTGGTGAAGATCACCGTGCCCGGCCCGTTCACGATGCTGCAGCAGGCACAGAACGATTTCTACAAGAGCGAAGAAGAAGCGGCAATGGATTACGCCGAAGCTGTGAACGGCGAGATTCGCGACCTCTTCGCCGCCGGTGCCGATGTGGTACAGATCGACGAGCCCTACATGCAGGCCCGGCCCGAGAAGGCGCGGCAGTACGGCCTCGCGGCGCTGAACCGCGCGCTCGAAGGCATCACCGGAACGACGGCGGTGCACATCTGCTTCGGCTACGCCGCGATCATCCACGCGCGCCCGAGCGGCTACTCCTTCCTGCCGGAACTGGCGCAGTGCAGCTGCAAGCAGGTGTCGATCGAAACCGCGCAATCGAACCTCGACTGTTCGGCCCTGCAGGCGCTCGACGGCAAGCGTGTGATGGTGGGTTGCATCGATCTCTCCGACCCGGCCGTCGAGACGGTCGACACGATCGTGGAGCGCATCGAGCGTGCGCTGCCGTATGTCAAAGCAGAAAACGTGATCCTGGCGCCCGACTGCGGCATGAAGTACCTGCCGCGCGAAACAGCCTTCGGCAAACTGCGCGCGATGGTCGAAGCGGCGAAGGTCTTGCGGCGCAGGCACGGCGGCGTCTGAGCGCCGACGCACAACCATGCTCTACGCACTGATGCTTGTCGACCAGCCGCACTCGGCTGCGTTGCGTGCGCGGGTTCGGCCCGAGCACAAGGCCTACCTCGGGCAGGTCGCCGAGCGCATCGCGTTCGCCGGCCCGCTGCTCGCAGAAGACGGGCGAACCATGCTCGGCAGTTTGCTGGTGATCGACTTCTCCGACCGCGCGGCCGCGCTCGCCTGGCTCGAACACGAGCCGTTCACGCAGGCCGGGCTGTACGCGACGACGCAGGTGCGTGCGTTTCGCAATCTGTGGCCACAGAAGGCCGGGTTTCCCGAGCCTTCAGAGCGGCCCGAAACCGGTGTCGTCGATGACCTCGGAGAAGCCTGAGTTCGAGAACAAGCGCAGTGTCTTGCCGCCCAATCGGTCGCGCAAACTCTTGCGCGCCGTCAGCTTGCTCTGTGCGTGCTCGGGGAGCTCGGTGATGGAGATCAGGTTCTTCATGATCATCGTGTCGATCAGATCTTCAAGGACCCGGATGAACTCGGCGTCGAGCCGGTTGAAGCTGTCGGGCTGGGCGCTGTTGCCGACAAAGCGCTGAACTTCCGGGTGCTCGTTGTCGAGAAACTCGCTCGCGCCGGGCAGCGGCCCGCGATGCAAGCTGTCGATCTCGCCCAGGGCGGTGCGATGAATGTAGGGCATGTGGCGTACTCCTTCCAAAGGCCCACGGAACCAGAGCGCCCGCGACCGTCCATGCATCGCAATATAGGGCGGCGCGGTTCCGCGCGCCAGCCTTTGCGGCCCGCCGTTGCGTGCCCGATCCCCCAATCAACCTAGGGAGACACATCAGTGAAGATCGGACGCAGAATGGCCATCGACTTCTACCTCTCCGGCGGGCCTGGATCAACGTGCCGGGCGCCAGGGCCAACCTTGCGAGGTGGCGCATGTCGATGGTGGCTCACGCAGGACCCGGACGATGCATCGGTGCATGGGTGCTGTGCTGGTGTGTGCTCTGCCATCAGGCCGCGGCCGCCGACTTCGTGGCGCCGCCAGCGCTGGCCCTTGTCAATCAGGCGCTCAACCACCATGTCGCTTTCGCCCCTGACGCGATCAACTGGGGCCGCGCGGACTATTGGGCTACATCCGACGAACTGCAGGCCCGCCGCGCCGGCGACTGCGAAGACTACGCAATCGCCAAGTACTTCGCGCTGCTGGCCGAGGGCGTGCCGGCGCAGCAGTTGCGCCTGGTCTACGCGCGAGTTCTGCTCGGCGGTACCGGCGACCTGTGGCAGCCGCACATGGTGCTGGCCTATCTGCCTTCGATCGATTCGGCAGGCGACGAACTGATCCTCGACAACATGCTCGACGAGATTCGGCCGCTCTCGCAGCGCCCCGACCTCCAGGTGGTGATCAGCTTCGACACGCACGGGGTGTGGCGCGCGTTGCAGCGCGGCCCGCCAGCGCGCGAGGCCCGGCAGATCGTGCGCTGGGCCCAAGTGCTGCAACGGATGCTGCCCGCCCACTGACACCGGCCAGTGCCATGCGCCACCGAGCCATCGCCCTGCTGCCGATGATCGTTGCAAGCGGAGTTTCCCGATTCGGGAAACTGACAGCCCATGTTCAAGGGGGTGTGCAAGCGGGGGGTGGAACGGGATGATGGCCCCATGAACAAGCCCGCCGCCACCCTCAAAAGGACCAAGTCCTCCTCGGACCTTTTCGGAGCCTTCTGCTTCGTCGTGCTGGTGCTGACCGTGCTGTACGCCGCCTTGACGATCGACTGATCAAGAAAGCCTTTTCACGCCTTCGAGCGGGCAGGCGTAGATCGCGTTGCGCAGCGCCGCGATCGCCTCATAGCGCGTGAAGGTACGGCGCCACACCAGCACCACGCGGCGTGTGGGCACCGGCTTCGTGAACGCGATGTATTTGATGTGCGGCTGGGCGTCTTTCGGCACGCTGAGCTGCGGCACGACCGTGACGCCCATGCCCGAGGCGACCATGTACTTGATCGTCTCCAGCGACGAGCCCTCGAAGCTGTTGCGGATGCCCAAGCCCTTCGCACTGCCATCCTCGCTGCTGGCGAAGCGCGCGTACTCGGGGCAGACCTCGAGCACGTGGTCGCGAAAGCAGTGGCCGGTGCCGAGCAGCAACATGGTTTCACGCTTCAGCTCTTCGGTGCTGATGCTCTTGCGTTTGGCCAACGCATGGGTCTTGGGCACCGCCGCCATGAAAGGCTCGTCGTAGAGCGGCGCCACTGCCAGGCCGGTGTCGGGAAAAGGCTCGGCCATGATCGCGCAGTCGAGTTCGCCCACCCGCAGCATCTCGAGCAGTTTGGCGGTGAAGTTTTCCTGCAACATCAGCGGCATCTGCGGCACGTGTTCGATCGCCTGGCGCACCAGATCGGGCAGCAGGTAGGGGCCGATCGTGTAGATCACGCCCAGGCGCAGCGGGCCCGAGACCGGGTCTTTGCCGCGCTTGGCGATTTCCTTGATCGCTGCGGCCTGCTCGATCACCGTCTGCGCCTGGCGCACGATCTCTTCGCCCAGCTTTGTCACGCTCACCTCGTTCGAGCCGCGCTCGAAGATCTTCACGTCGAGCTCTTCTTCGAGCTTCTTGATCGACACGCTCAGCGTCGGCTGTGAAACGAAGCAGGCTTCGGCGGCGCGGCCGAAGTGGCGCTCGCGGGCCACGGCAACGATGTAGCGGAGTTCGGTGAGGGTCATGGTCGGGGGCGGGCTGGGCTGGCGCGGTGCACGGTGATGATCCTATCCGGCATGGCAGGCTTGGGCGGATCTTGCCTTCAGCGGCTGTGCCGCGAATCCGGGCTTCGGCTGTTGCCAAAGCCGGTGCTCCCGCCGGACTCCAGGCGGCTCGACTCCCAGCCGCTGGCGCGCAGCATGCGGGTCAGCTTGATGCCCGACACCACCTCGATGTTCTTGTCTGCAGCCAGCGTCGACGCACCCCGCGTGAGGCGCCCGAACGTCAACAGCACACCGCCTTGCGCCGAGCGCGCCGCGATTTCGCTCGCGAACGCGTTCACGATCTCGTAGCCGATTTCCTCGGACTTCCATTCCGTGCAGTGGAGCACCTGCACCACACCGCCGCCGTCGATCGTTCCCGTTCGCGGTGGGCAGCCCGGCTCGCCCCGCAGCAGCACGGTTCGCAAACCGCGGTGCGTGAAGTGGCTCTCCACGAGTTGCTCGAATTGCATCCAGCCCAGGCGGCGAATCCAGTCGGCTTCTTCGGCACCGCGTGCCGCCGCCGGTGCGCCCGAGGCGGCCCGTACCTTGGCCACCTGCCAGGCCGCCAACAAGCCGCATCCAAGCGCCAGCACGTGGGGCCCGGCGGCCAGGGCCCAGCGCAGCCACTCGGCCGGCAGCGCCAGAGCCGCGGCGTGCGGGCGCAGCACATCGACAAGCTCGGCGCGCGCCAGATAGACGAACACCGCAAGCCCGATCCAGACAAGCGCGAAGGCTGCATGGCGAAGCTGGCGCCAGAGGGGGCCGGACGGAAGACTCATCGGGGCTCGCCCCGATCAATGCCGACAAAGAACATCAGGTGCTTGCCATCGTGCTCGGTATCCCACCGGGCGGAGCGACCAGTCTAGCGGCGCGCCAAGGCAAATCCACCGGGGACACGTGGGGGGTGGGCGGTGCACCGAGTCCGAGGCACACTCAGGCAGCGGCACGCTCGTGGCCGCCACAGCACCCACAACATGAGCCACTTTCGCGGCACCCACCCGACTCCGCCCCTCGTGCGCGGCGTCTGGCGTCTCGCGCTCGGCTTACTGCTCGGCAGCCTCGCAGCGGGCTCGGCCAGCGCGGCCGACGCCGAACGCCCGCTGCTGGTGGTCGAACAAGGCGCGCACAGCGCGCCGGTGCGGCGCATCGAAGCGAGCGCGGCGCGCGGCCTGGTGGTCACGGCGTCCGACGACCGCACGGCGCGGGTCTGGGGCCTGTCGGGTGGCGAGCTGCAGCTGATCCTGCGGCCACCGGCTTTCGGTGCCGAAGGCGGGCGGCTCTATGCCGTGGCGATCCACCCGAGCGAGCCCTTGGTGGCCTTGGGCGGCACCACTGGCGGCGAGGGCCACCCGCACCAAATCTACCTGTTCGACCTTCAAACCGGCGCGCTGCGGCGAACCATCGACGCGCAAGCTGGTGACATCCGCAAGCTCGCGTGGTCACAAGACGGCTCGCTGCTGCTGGCCGGCTACGCTGGCACGAACGGCGTGCGCGCCTTCACGCTGGACGGCCGGCCGGTGTTCGACAAGCGCCTCGACGGCCCGGTCTTCGGCCTGGCCACCGCGGCCAACGGCCTGGCGGCGGCGGTCAGCCTCGACGGCCGGCTGCTCGTCTACAAAGCCAGCGCTGGCGCTGTTGCGCCGCTGGCCGATGTGCAACTCGGCAAGCGCCGCGCTGCAGGCGTGGCCTTCAGCCCCGATGGCCGCCAGCTCGTGGTGGCGTACGCCGACTCGACCATCGGCAGCAATGGCCGCGAAAGCATTCACGAAGCGCTGGAGCTCTTCGATGCGCAATCCGGCCTGCCGGTGGGCCGGTTGCCGACCATCGAAGTCTATGGCGGTGACCTGCGAACGGTGGCCTGGTCGGCCGACGGCCGCTTCATCTTCAGTGGCGGCACGGCGCGCTCCAAAGACGAGCAGTTTCCGGTCGTGCAATACGACGTGGCGGCGCGGTCGCTCGTGGCCCGCACCAACGTCGCGCGCGATTCCGTCACCGACCTGAGCCCATTGCCCAACGGCGACGTGGCGTTCAGCAGCTTCGACGGCTCATGGGGCATCTTGCGCGGTGGGCAACTGGTTCGCCGGGTGGCGTCGAGCGTCGCGGCCATCGGCGGCGGCGTGCCCGCCGACCTCGAAGTCAGCGCCGACGCTACTGCGGTGCGCTGGGGCATGAAGAGCGCCGACGGTGGTCTCGGGTTCCAGTTCGAAAAGCGCGCACTCAGCGTGCGCCCGGCGCAGTCTTTGCGCGCACCCGAAACCCGCTTCGGCTGGTTCAACGCACCGGCCGATGTGAACAACCAGCGCCGCCCGCCGGTGATCGGCGGCAAGCCGATGGCGCTGGCCGACGACGAACGCTCACGCGCCGCCACGGTGATCCGCGCCAGCGCAACGAGCACAGGCGCGGCCATCGTCGGCACCAACCGTGCGCTCTACGCCGTCAGCGAGCAGGGCGCGGTGTTGTGGCGCATGCCGGTCGACACCGAAGTGCGCAGCGTCAACGCCAGCGCCGACGGCCGCCTGGTCGTCAGCGCCATGGCCGACGGCACGCTGCGCTGGTGGCGCGCGCGCGACGGGGTGCTGCTGATGACGCTGCTGGCCACGTCAGACGGCCGCTGGGTGGTGTGGACGCCCTCCGGCTACTACGACGCCAGCGCTGGCGCCGACCAGATCGTCGGCTGGGCGCTCGGCCAAGGCCCGCAGCGGCCGATGGGCTACTACTCGCTGAACCGTTTCCGCGACCGCTTCAACCGGCCCGACGTGATCAACGCGCTGCTGAAGACGCTCGACGAAACCGAAGCGCTGCGCACGCTCGCGGCCCAGGAAGGTGCGCAGCGTGACGCGGTGATCGCCGATGTCCGCGCCACCGAACAGGCCGCGCGCGCCGCCGAGCGCGAGGCGGCGGCGCAGGCCACGCTCGCCCGCCAGGCCGCACAGCGTGAAGCCGACGCCCAGCGCGCCGCGGTGCAGGCCGCAAAGGAGCGGTCCGCCGCGGCCGAGCTGGCGCGCCTGGCCGAAGCGCGCCAGCGCGCGGCGCGCGACCAGGCCGAGCGCGACGCCGCGGCCCGCGAGCTGGCGGCACGCCAGCTTGAGGCCGCCGAGGTGCGGGCGCGCGAAGCCGAGAAAAAGGTCGCGGCGGAGGAAGCGCAGCGTTTGCTGGCGCGCGTGGTCGCGATGGAAGAAGCCGCGGCGCGCGAAGCGGCCACTCGGGCCGCGGCCTCGCGCGCCGCAGCCGAAGAGGCGGCCGCGCAAGAGGCCCGCAGCCAGGCCCAACGCCAGCTCGCAGAGATCAAGGCAACCGAGTTTCCGCCGGCCCTGTCGGCCGCCGACGCGCGGCGCCTGAAGGTCAGCGGCGCCGAAGTGAAACTTTCGTTCGTGGTCTCGTCGTCGGGAACGAACGCCGAGCTGCGGGTCGAGCTGCGTGTCAACGGCCGGCCGGCCCAGCCTTCCGAACTGGTCGTGCCGCGCAGCCTCGACGGCGCCACGCGCGGTTATGCCCGGCTCGACGTGGCCGAAGGCGAGTCGCTGGTCGAGATCATCGCCAGCAACCGGTTCGGTGCCTCGGAGCCGCTGGCCTTCACGATCGAGCGGCCGGTGGCGGTGGCGATCGAAGTTCGGCCCGGGCCGGCCGTGGCGGCCGCGGCGGCGCGGCAAACGACCGACCTGTATGTGCTGGCGATCGGCGTCAGCGACTACGCCCGCGCCGACTACAACCTGGGCCTGCCCGCCAAAGACGCGCGCGACTTCGCCGCCACGATGAAAGCGCAGGAGGGCAAGCAGTACCGGCGCGTCTTCGTGCGCACCCTCACCAACCGCGAAGCCACGCGCGCCAGCATCAACCGCGAGTTCGAGTGGCTGCGAGGCTCGGTCGGGCCGAACGACGTGGCGATGCTGTTCATGGCCGGCCACGGCCTGAACGACAGCGCGGGGCGGTACTACTTCATTCCGCACGACGGCCAGCACGAGCGCTTGCTCTCGACCGCGGTGTCGCAGGAAGCCATTGTTTCCACGCTGTCGAAGATCCGCGGCCGCACGCTGTTTTTCGTCGACACCTGCTTTGCGGGCAACTCGCTCGGCGCGCTGCGCCAGAACGGGCGCAAGACCGGCAAGACCGAAAAGATGATGAACGACCTGTCATCGTCGGAAAACGGCGTGGTGGTGTTCGCGTCGAGCACGGGCGAGGAAGAGTCCGAAGAAAAGGCCGAGTGGGGCAACGGCGCGTTCACCAAGGCCGTGATCGAAGGCCTGGGCGGCAAGGCCGACTTCATGCGTGCCGGGCGTGTCACGTTCGCCGGGCTGAACCTGTTTGTCTCGGAAGAGGTGGTGCGCATCACCTCGGGCCGGCAACGGCCGGTGTTCATTTCGCCACGCGGCATTCCCGACTTCGCGCTGTCGCGGCTGTGAGCCCCCGTTGCGGCTCAATCTTTCCCACGAATGAAGGACGCGGCAGGGGTGTGCCGCGTTGTAAGTGGAAGTTGCCTGGGATAAGCTGAAGCAGCGACAGATCGGCGAGGGGCAGTCTGCCCAAGCGCTGCGCAAGCCCTGGGAGGGGTCATGGTTCACTCAGCCTTCAAGTGGTCTTCCTCGGTGCTGGCGCTGGCCATGCTGGGCAGTTGTGGCGGCGGAGGGGGCGGCGACTCAACCCCGGCCCCGGTCATCACCGGCGTGACCGCCAGCTTCGACTACAACTGGGAGTCCGCCGGCGGCGGCGACGGCGGTGTGGGCGGCGGCGCAGACGGCGACGGCGGCGTGGGTGGCGGCGGCGACTTCGGCCAGTTCCGAAACGCGCTGGTGATCGTGCGGCTCAAAGACGGCACCGTGCTCGGCTCGGCCAAGACCGACCCGAACAACGGCATGGTCACCATCTACCCCGGCAAGACCTACCAGGGCCCGCTCTACCTCGAACTGCGCGGCAGCGCCGACGCCACCTACTACGAAGAAGGCAAAGACGCTTACGTGCCTTTCCCAGAAGGTGCGGTGGTGCGCGCCATCGTGCCGAAGATCGACAAGAACATCGGCATCACCATCATCACCGACGCCGCCTACCGGCTGCTGACCGAAGGTGCTGCGCCCGTCAGCGGCATCGCCGCGGCCACGCCGGCGCAGATCACGGCGGCCAACAACACGGTGCGCGACATCGTCAACCAGCAGTTCCCGAAAGCGCTCGAAGTCAGCGACATCACCCGGCTGCCCTTCATCAAGTCGGCCACGCTGGGCAAGACCTTGCCGGTGAATTCGACCAGCCCCGAAGGCCGGCGTGGTGTCTACGGCCTGGTGAGCGGGGCGTTTTCCAAACAGGCCGCGATGTTCAACGCGAACGACGCGGCGCCGACGCTGTCGGCCCTCAAACAACTCGGCGAAGACCTGCGCGACGGCAAGCTCGACGGCGTGAACGGCAGCGCCATTGCCGTGGCCGCCGACAAGCGCACCTACGACCCGCAAACCGTGGCCGGCGAGCTGAGCGCGGCACTCGCGCAGCAGTCGTTCCGCTTCGGCGACACCAGCGCCGAGCAGGCGCTGCCGCCGGTCACCAACTTCGGCAACGTGCGCTACGAGGGTTATTTGTTCGACGCGTCGCTGAACAACAAGGGCGAGGCGTTTTCCACCGTGGCCGGCTGGGTTTCGATCAACGACCCGAGTGACTCGCTCGGCGGCCCGGAGCTGGGCGCGCAGAGCAAGAAGGTCACACCCGCCGCGCGCGTGTTCGGCGTGTTCGGCAATTTCGGCCACGGCTCGATGTTCATCAAGACCGACGCCGAGAACTCCGCTTCCACGATCTACGCAGTGGGCGACAACTCCAATGGCGAGCTCGGTGTAGGCAACCGCACGGCCACCGTCGGCCACGCGGTGCCGCTCGCCCTGCCCGGCATCCTGACCCATGTGGCCGGTGGCCAAAGCCACACGGTCGCGCGGCTCGCCGACGGCACGGTCTACACCTGGGGCGACAACCTTTACGGCCAGCTCGGCCAGGGTCTCGACTGGACGGCGCTGTCGGGTTCGACCACGCCGCTGAAGGTCACCCTGCCGGCGGGTGCCGTGGCCGTGGCGGCCAGCAACACCGCGTCTTACGCATTGTTCGCCGACGGCACGGTCTACTCCTGGGGGTCGAGCTGGGGCTTCGGCCTGCTCGGCGACGGCAACAAAGACGGCCTGCGAACCACCCCGGGGCCGGTCATGTCACCCACCGGCCCGCTCGCCGACGTGGTGCAGATCGCCGCGCGCGACAACGACGTGATGGTGCTCAAGCGCGACGGCTCCATCTGGACCTGGGGCGCGCACCCTTCCGACAACTCGGCCTACGTGCCCGGCGACCCGACCGCACCCTACGCTGGCGGCAGCGTGCTGCCCACGCAGATCACCGGCATTCCGGCCGGCACGCAGGTGCGCAAGATCCTCACCGAACAGGGCCTGTTCGTGGCGCTCACCACCGAAGGCCACGTCTACACCTGGGGCGTGCACTTCGACATCACGGCCAACACCATCCTTCGTGTGATCACCGCCCAGCGTGTGCTCGGCCTGCCGCCGGTGCGAGACCTCATGCCCGGCGGGTACATCGGCTACGGCGTGCGCCCGTTCGACCGCCTCACCGCGATGGCGATCGACTACCGCGGCAACATGTGGAAAGTGCGAGGTCTGGTGGCCGAGCAGTTCGACCCGAACAACCCGACGCAGCAGCGCCGGCCGGTGCACGTCGCCTCGGCCACGCCGTTCCCGGCCTGCACCGAGTGCCACCTGTACCTGACCGACTGGCCACTCACGCCGCCGGCGCCAACGAGCGGTACCGCCTGCATGCCGCCGAGCGTCATCCATGGCTCGGGCGCCGATTCGCTGATCCATTCCGACACCCAGTGCGAGCAGTGCCACAACCCGGCGCGTACCAAATCGCTACCGAGTTTCACCAACGGCTGGCTGAACTGCGAGCGCCCCACCAATCTGCCAGTGCGCCCTGATCCCGTGCCGCCACCCACCCCACCGGCCGGCACGCTCGAGTGCCAGGTGCCGGTTGGCCACGTGTTCACGCCGCCTGGCACGGTGTGCGCGTCGTGCCACAACAGCATCATTGCGGTGCCCTTGCAGTCGGTGGTGCCGGCTTGCGTCACGCCAAACCCGAACAGCACCCAGTTGCCGATATTGCGCACGATCGCCACGATCACCGGCGCGTCGAGTGGCGGCACGCCGATCACGGCAGGCTCGGCTGTCGCAACCACGACGCCGACGCTGGCGGGTTCTATAAGCACGGCCCTGGTCGCCGGCCAAACACTGAGTGTCTATCGCAACGGCACCGCGGTGGGCACGGCCAATGTGTCTGGCACGAGCTGGGCGTACACCGAGACCGCCGCCCCCAACGGCAGCCTGGCTTACACCGTTCGGGTCGAAGCCTTGCCGGCGTTCGGTGCGCGGAGCAACAGCTTCGCCTTCACGGTCGACACCGTGGCTTCCAGCGTCGCGGCCAACGTGGTCGGCGTGGCCGAAGACGGTGGCCCGATCGCCAACAACGCGTTCACGACTGACACCACGCCGACCGTTTCGGGCGCGCTGGCGGGTGGCGCGCTGGCCACGGGCGATACGGTGCGCGTGCTGCGCAACGGCGCCGCCGCGGGCTCGGCCAGTGTGTCGGGCACGAGCTGGACTTACGCCGAGACCACGGCGCTGGCGCTCGGCAGCTACACCTACACGGCTCGTGTGGTCGATGCCGCCGGCAACCCGGGCACCGTCGGCACGAGCTGGACGGTTCAAATCACATCGTTGCCAACCGTGACCATCACGCGGGTACTAGACAGCCCGAACGGAAACGTGCTGGCGCAAGGCGCACCCACCACCGACAACACGCCGCGCATCGAGGGCACGATTGGTGCGCCCTTGCTGCAGGGTCAGGTGGTGCGCGTGTTGCGCAACGGGACCAGCTTGGCCACTGCGATCGTGACTGGCACCGCCTGGGTCTTCGACGACACCGTTGCCGCCCCCGTCAATGCGACGCAAACCTATACCGCGCGCATAGAGGCCACACCGCTTGCCGGCCAGCCCAGCAACGCGGCATCGATCCTGATCGACACAGTCGCGCCCGCGCCAGCCAACGTCACCAATATCTTCGACGACGCGATCGGCAATGTTCCTCAGACAGGAGGCTTCACGACTGACAGCACGCCTCGGATCGACGGCACACTGACGACAGCCTTGAATACTGTAGTTGGCGCGTCGACCGAGACCCTTCAGGTGCTGCGCAACGGCGTGCCGCTCGCTGCGGCAATCAGCTTTCCGACCGCCACCACGTGGAGCATCACCGACCCTGGGCCCATGACTGCGGGCACAGCCTACACGTACTCCGCCCGGGTTGTCGATGCGGCGGGTAATCAGAGTCCGACGGGTGCTGCGCGCGCCGCGACATACGACGCCACCACACGGACGGCCTCGGTCGTGTCGGCTACGAACATAGGCAACGGCGCGCCAATTGCCCAAGGAGCATTCAGCTCCGCGACCTCAATCAGGTTGAGTGGTAGCGTTGTCAATGGTCCGTTGCTTCCAGGTCAGACGGTACGTGTGCTACGCAACCCCAGCCTCCTGACTACAGGCACTGCGACGGTCCTCGGTTCAACATGGAGCTTTGATGACACCGGCCCGCCGAATGGCGCTCTGAGCTATACCGTGCGCATCGAGTCACTGGCGCCCCCTGGCACGCCAAGCCTGCCCTACGCGTTCACGATCGACAGCGTCGCCCCGAGTCAGACGATTTCGGTCGCCGTGACGACGAGCGCCGGAGCCACGATTGTTACCAACTCGTCTACCGACGATTCGCTACCGATCGTCAAGGTAACGCTGTCGAGCGCCCTGAACAGCAGTTCCGGAACGACCGAGTCGCTGGTCATAACGCGCGTGCTGAGCGGCGGAGCCACAAGCTCCACGGTGATCACCCCGACGCTGACGTCCTGCACGGTCACGCTCCCGTGCCTGCAATTTACCGATTCGCCGAGTGTGCCCACATTCACTCCGCCCGCCACCGGTGTGAACTCCGCATTGCCGATCACGGTTCAGTACAGCGTCGTTGTGCGGGATCAGGCGTTGAACTCGTCCGCGGCAACCGGCGCGTTCACCTTTAAGTTCGACTACCTGTCTTGTTTGCAGTCGCGTGCCGACGCGGCTAGGCCGGGCCACACCTTGATCAGCTATGCGGCGGCGGCCGCAGCGGCCGCAGCGTCCGGCGTGCCTTCAACCACGAACTGCCAAGGGTGTCATTCATCGAACGGTCCCGGCTCAGGGATAGTTCCGACCCCAGCCGGCACCCTTGTTCCGGTGCCCGCCTCGCTGGTTACGCCACGGTACTGGTGCCGTCGGCCGGTGTGACTACCCAAGCCTGATCGCCTCGGCGGTCAGGCCTTCAGGTACTCCGCCCGCCCCCCCAGCCAGCGCGACACGACAGCGAGCGCGGCCCGCGGATGTTGATCGAGCAGCAACGCCGCCGCAGCCCGCGCCTGGTGCACCAGCGCCTCGTCGGTCGCCAGGTCGGCAAAGCGCAACAGCGGCGCGCCCGACTGCCGCGCGCCCAGAAACTCGCCCGGGCCGCGGATCTCGAGGTCACGACGTGCGATCTCGAAGCCGTCGTTGGTTTCCAGCATCGCCTTCAGGCGCGCCTTCGCGGTGTACGAGAGCGGCGCGGTGAAGAGCAGCACACACACGCTCGCGGTCGTGCCACGCCCGACCCGCCCGCGCAACTGATGCAGCTGCGAAAGGCCGAAGCGCTCCGCATGTTCGATCACCATCAATGAAGCGTTCGGCACATCGACGCCGACTTCGATCACGGTTGTCGACACCAGCACCGCCATCTCGCCGGCGTTGAACAGCGCCATCACCGCCGCTTTCTCGGCCGCCGGCATGCGGCCGTGCAGCAGGCCGACCATTCGCCCGGGCAGTGCTTCACTCAAATGGGCGTGCGCGGCGGTGGCGTTCTGCAGGTCGAGCGTTTCGCTCTCTTCGATCAGCGGGCAGACCCAGTAGACCTGCTGCCCCTGCGCCGTGGCATCACGAATCCGGCCGACCACCTGGTCGCGTTTCGCGTCGGAGAACAGTTTGGTCACGATCGGCGTGCGCCCCGGCGGCAGTTCGTCGATGGTGCTCACGTCGAGGTCGGCGAAGAGTGTCATCGCCAGCGTGCGCGGGATTGGCGTGGCGCTCATCATCAGCGTGTGCGGCTCGATGCCCGAAGCCGCAAGTTTGGCGCGCAAGGCGAGCCGCTGCTGCACGCCGAAGCGGTGCTGCTCGTCGATCACCGCGAGACCGAGGCGCTTGAACTGCACCTGATCCTGAATGACGGCGTGGGTGCCGACCACCAGCGCCGCTTCGCCCGACGCCACCTGCTCCAGCATCTTCGCGCGCGCCTTGCCCTTGCGGCTGCCGGTCAGCCACGCCACCGTGATGCCCAGCGGCGCGAGCCAGCCGACAAGCTTGCGCAAATGCTGCTCGGCGAGGATCTCGGTCGGCGCCATCAGCGCACATTGCCAGCCGGCATGGATGGTGATGGCCGCGGCGAGCGCCGCCACAACGGTCTTGCCCGAACCCACGTCGCCTTGCAGCAGCCGGTGCATCGGCACTTCACGTTGCAGGTCGGTCGCGATCTCTTCGCCGACCCGGCGCTGCGCGTCGGTGAGTGAAAACGGCAGCGCTGTGAGCAGCTTGTCTTGCAGGCCGTGGGCCTGCACCTCGAAGCGCGGCGCACGCTGCAGCTCGCGTTCGCGCTTGGCCTCAAGCTGCGAGAGCTGCTGCGCCAGCAGCTCCTCGAACTTGAGCCGCTGCCAGGCCGGGTGGCTGCGGTCTTCGAGCGTGGCCAGGCTCACGTTCGGCGGCGGGTGGTGCAAGAAGTCGAGCGCGTCGCGCAGGCTCATCAAACCGTGCGGCACGGCCTCGGTTGGCAGCAGCTCCGACAGATCGGCGCGCGCCAGGTTGGCCGCCACGGCCTTGCGCAGGTAAGCCTGCGGCAACTGCGCGCTGGTCGAATAGACCGGCGTGAGCGCGGTCGGCAGTGGGGTGTCTTCAGCCACCAGCTTCGTCACCGGGTGCACCATCTCCAGCCCGAAGAAGCCGCCGCGCGCTTCGCCGCGCACGCGCAGGCGCGTGCCGACGGCCAGCGCTTTCTGTTGCGACGGGTAGAAGTTCAGGAAGCGCAGCACCAGGTCGTCGCGGCCATCGTGAATGCGCACGACCAATTGGCGCCGGCCGCGTTGTTGCACTTCGTTGTGGCTCACCACACCTTCCACCTGCGCGGTGCTGCCGTCGCGCAGCGCAGCGATCGGCACGATGCGTGTTTCGTCTTCGTAGCGGATCGGCAGGTGCAACGCCAGGTCGATGGGCCGCACCAGCCCGAGTTTTTCGAGTGCACGCTGCGGGCCTGATTTCGGCTTGGCGGCGACGCTGGTCGGGGCAGTGGGGGGCGCGGTCACCATGGGAGAATTCTGCCTTCCCTTGTTGGCACGGGCCGGTCCAGCCCTCAACCATGACTTCTGCGCACACCCTGGGCGATTTCGACTTCGCTCTGCCCCCCGAACTGATCGCCCAGCATCCCGCGCCCGAACGCAGCGGCTCGCGCCTGCTCGACGGCACGGGTTCAATGCTGTCGGACCGCGTGTTCCGCGACCTGCCAGGCCTGCTGCGGCGCGGCGACCTGCTGGTGTTCAACGACACGCGCGTCATCAAGGCGCGGCTGCTGGGCGTGAAGCCGAGCGGCGGTTCTGTCGAAGCGCTGGTCGAGCGCGTGTTGCCGGGTTTCGAAGTGCTGATGCACCTGCGCGCGAGCAAATCGCCGAAGGCAGGAAGCCGAGTGCGTTTCGCCGAGGCCTTCGACGCCGAAGTGCTGGGCCGCAGCGGTCCGCAGGATTCTTTGTTTCACGTGCGCTTTCCGAGCGACCCGTTCGCCTTGCTCGAACAACACGGCCACGTGCCGTTGCCGCCCTACATCACCCACGCCGACACGGCCGACGACGAAAGCCGCTACCAGACCGTGTTCGCTGCGAAGCCCGGGGCCGTGGCGGCACCCACGGCCGCATTGCATTTCGACGCGGCGCTGCTCGCGCAGTTGAAAGAGCGCGGTGTCGACACGGCGAACGTCACGCTGCACGTGGGCGCCGGCACCTTCCAGCCCGTGCGCACCGAAAACCTCGCCGAGCACCGCATGCACAGCGAATGGTTCGATGTGAGCGAGGCCACAGTGCAGGCCATCACGCGCACCCACGCGGCCGGCGGGCGCATCGTGGCGGTCGGCACCACCACCTTGCGCGCGCTCGAATCGGCAGCGCTCGGTGGTGCGCTCGAAGCCGGCAGCCGCGACACCGACATCTTCATCACGCCGGGCTTTCAGTTCCGCGTGGTCGATGTGCTCGTCACCAACTTCCACCTGCCGAAGAGCACGCTGATGATGCTGGTGAGTGCCTTCGCCGGCTTCGACAACATTCGCGCGCTGTATGCGCGCGCCATCGCCGAACGCTACCGCTTCTTCAGCTACGGCGACGCGATGCTGCTGGTGCGGCAACGCTGAGCCCCACTGCGACAATTCAACCCATGCTCAAGTTCGAACTTCTCAAGACAAATGGCCACGCGCGGCGTGGCCGCCTCACGCTCAACCACGGCGTGGTCGAAACGCCGGTCTTCATGCCAGTGGGCACCTACGGCACCGTGAAAGGCGTGATGCCGTCGTCGCTCGAAACGATGGGCGCGCAGATCATCCTGGGCAACACTTTCCACCTGTGGCTGCGGCCGGGCATCGAGGTGCTGAAGCAGTTCGGCGGGTTGCACCGTTTCGAGGCCTGGAACCGGCCGATCCTCACCGACAGCGGCGGTTTTCAGGTCTGGTCGCTGGGCGAGATGCGCAAGATCAGCGAAGAGGGAGTGAAGTTCGCGTCGCCAGTCAACGGCGACAAGCTTTTTCTCACGCCCGAGATCAGCATGCAGATCCAGCACGTGCTGAACAGCGACATCGTGATGCAGTTCGACGAATGCACACCCTACGATGTGCAAGGCCAGCTCACGACCGAAAAGGAAGCGCGTGTGTCGATGGAGCTGAGCCTGCGCTGGGCTTCACGCTGCCTCGCGGAGCACACGAAGCTCGAGAACCCGAACGCACTCTTCGGCATCGTGCAGGGCGGGATGTTCGAGAACCTGCGCGAAGAGTCGCTCGCCGCGCTCGTCGCGCTCGACCTGCCTGGCTATGCGATCGGGGGTGTCAGCGTCGGCGAGCCCAAGGCCGAGATGCAGCGCATCGTGGCGCACACGCCGCACCGCTTGCCGGCGAACAAGCCGCGTTATCTGATGGGCGTGGGCACGCCCGAAGACCTGGTCGAAGGCGTGGCCGCGGGCGTCGACATGTTCGACTGCGTGATGCCCACGCGCAATGCGCGCAACGGCCATTTGTTCACGCGCTTCGGCGACCTGAAGATTCGCAACGCACGCCACAAGGCCGACGAGCGCCCGCTCGATTCGACGTGCGGCTGCCACACCTGCGCGAGTTTTTCGCGTGCCTACCTGCACCACCTCGACCGCTGCGGCGAAATGCTCGGGCCGATGCTGGCGAGCATCCACAACCTGCACTACTACGTGAACCTGATGCGCGAGGTGCGTGACGCGCTGGATGCAGGCACGTTCGCCGAGTTCGTGCGGCGGTTTGCGGAAGACCGGGCGCGCGGGGTTTAGCTCGAACGAGGCACGCTGTTGGCGCGAATCCACCGTGCGAAGGCGGGCTCGTCGATGTCGCCCGAAGCGACCGACATCACCGTCAGAGTGGCATCGGCTTGCGCAGCGTTGAGGCGAAAGCCGTTCAGCGCCAGGAACAGACCGACAGACAGGAAGGCGGCGCGCTTGTTGCCATCCACGAACGCGTGGTTCTTGGCCAGGCCGAAACCGTAGGCGGCGGCCAAGTCGGCTGCGTCCGGGCTGCCGTAGGCCAACAAGTTCAAGGGGCGGGCGAGCGCCGAGTCGAGCAATCCTTCGTCTCGAAGGCCGGAAGCGCCGCCGTGTTCGGCCAGGCTTTCGTCGTGAAGGATGAGTAGCAGGCGCTTGTCGATCCAGCGCCAGGCCTTTTTCACTTGGCCAGCGCGCGGAAGGTGTCCTTGTACTCGCGCATGAACTCGCGGCCGAGTTCGAGCTGCTCTTCGAAGCTCGGGTCGTAAGGCGTGAGTGCAACGCCGCCCGGCGTGTCGGTCACGTAGACGGTATCCCCCTTCACCAGCTTCAGCCGCGCCAGCACCTCTTTTGGCAGGATGACGCCGACAGAGTTGCCGATCTGTGTGAGTTTGAGCGTTTGCATGGGCTTGTCCGAGCGTTATAACTTTTGTTATCTTATCGGGCTTCCAACTTCACGGCAAGTCAGGCGTTCCAAGGGCTCACGAAGCCAGCAAGCTCCCCACCTTGTCGCGCAACGCCCCTGTCGTCACCGCAGCCGGCGCGAGCGGGTCGCCCGCCACCAGCCCGACGCGGCTGAACAAACCGCGCCGGAACGGCTTGCTCATCGCCGCGCCTCCCGCGCGCGAAAAGTACGAGCCCCACAGGTTCTGCAGCGCCAGTGGCACCACGGGCACCGGGTTGGTTTCGAGCAGCTTCATCACGCCGCCCTTGAATTCGCCGAGCGTGCCGTCGCGCGTGATCGCGCCCTCCGGAAAGATGCACAGCAGCTCGCCAGCGGCCAGCACCGCGCGCGCTTTTTCGAATGCCAGCTCGTAGGTGGCGGCGTCTTCGCGCTGCGGCGCAATCGGGATCGCCTTCGCGAGCTTGAAGAACCAGCCGAGCAGCGGCATCTTGAAGATGTTGTGATCCATGATGAAGCGGATCGGCCGCGGGCTCGCCGCCATCAGCAAGATGGGGTCGACGAAGCTCACGTGGTTGCACACCAGCAGTGCCGCGCCAGTCGTCGGGATGTGCTCGTCGCCGCGCACCTTGAAGCGGTAGACCACACGCGTGACGATGAACGCCACGAAGCGCAGCAGGTATTCCGGCACCAGCATGAAGATGTAGAACGCCACCACCGCGTTGAGCAGGCCGGTGATCAGGAACACCTGCGGAATGGTGAAGTTCGCGCTCAGCAGCGCGCCCACGCCGAGCGAGCTGACGATCATGAACAGCGCGTTCAGGATGTTGTTGGCCGCGATGATGCGGGCACGGTGGCTGGGTTGCGAGCGCAGCTGGATCAGCGCGTACATCGGTACGCTGTACAGGCCGGCGAACAGCGAGAGCAGCGCCAGATCGGCCATCACGCGCCAGTGCGCCGGTGCCGCGAGGAACGCGCTCAGCGTGTACCCGTCAGACGGCGCGAGGCCACGTGACGCGAAGTACAAGTCGATCGCGAACACGCTCATGCCGATCGCGCCCATCGGCACCAGGCCGATCTCGACATGGCGCTTGCTCAGCATCTCGCACAGCAGCGAGCCGGTGCCGATGCCGATCGAGAACACCACCAGCAGCAGCGAGGCCACCTGCTCGTTGCCGTGCAGCACTTCCTTGGCGAAGGCCGGGAACAGCGACAGGAACACGGCGCCGAAGAACCACATCCACGAGATGCCGAGCAGCGAGCGGAACACCACGATGTTCTGACGTGCGAGTTTCAGGTTGCGCCAGGTTTCGGTGATCGGGTTCCAGTTGATGCGCAGCGCGGGGTCGCTCGACGGCGAGTCCGGCACGCCCTGCGCCGTGGCGCGGCCGATCAGCGCGACGAGCACGCAGCCGATCGCCACGTAGTGCCGGCCGACATCGGGAATCGCAACGAGCAATCCGCCCGCCACCTGGCCGAGCAGAATGGCCACGAAGGTGCCCATCTCGACCATGCCGTTGCCACCGGTGAGCTCACGTTCGCTCAGGTGCTGCGGCAGGTAGGCGAACTTCACCGGGCCGAAGATCGTGGAGTGCAGGCCCATCAGGAAAACGCAGGCAAGCAGGACGAACACGTTGCTGGTCCAGAACCCGAACGCGGCGAGCGCCATGATCGCGATCTCGAGGTTCTTCACGAAACGGATCACGCGGGTCTTGTCGTACTTGTCGGTCGCCTGGCCGGCCGTGGCCGAGAACAGCAGGAACGGCAGGATGAACAGCGCACCGATCACCAGGCCCGCCAGCTTCGCCGGCAGCCAGCTCACCTGCAGCTGGTAGGTGATCATCACCGTGAACGCGAACTTGAACAGGTTGTCGTTGCCGGCGCCGAGAAACTGGGTCCAGAAAAACGGCGCGAAGCGGCGCTGTTTCAACAGCGCGAACTGGTTCGGGTGCGCGTGCTCGTTCATGGTGTCCCTTGATGGTTGTTTTGTGAGCCGAGGCGCAATTTAACGGATGACCTGCACCGGCCCGCCCAGGCCGCTGCGATTCAACCACGCGAACACCGAATCGACCGTGACGGTTTCGATGCGGTCGCTGAAACGTTTTTCGTTCGGGTGGTCGTCGAAGGCGACGTTGGCGGCGGTCATGCGTGCGCCCAGGCGCTTGAAGGGCGAGAGGTGCAGGGTGGTCGGCTGGTAACCCTGCAGCTTCAGCCAGGCCTGCGCACGCTCGCGGGTGGATGCGGCCGGGTCCTGCGTCATCGCCAGCGTTTCGATCGCCCACTGGTTCGACTGCTGGTAGGTCACGGCCCACGGGTAGGCGACGACGCTGTAGGCCGGGGTGTTGAGCTGGGCCATGCGGGCGTTGTCGGCCAGCGCCGGGCGCAAACGGGCCTGCACGTCTGCGGTGGGAATCACGAGCGCGGCTTCAAAGCGGTACAGGTCGTCCATGAAAAACTCGCCCAGCCCCTGGCGGTAGATCGACGCACGCGCGCTGCCGCACTGGTTGAGCTTGTGCACGACGCGCCAGCCGTTCGTGTCGCGGTAGGCGAAGCCGAGATGCGAATAGCGCAATCCGTATTCGCTCAGGTTCTGGCCCGCGCGTGCCAGCACCACCACCTGGGCGCCAGTGGCGTCGAGTGTTCTCGCAGTGCGCTCGGCCAGTTCCATCGAACGTTCGACCGCTTCTGCGGTGGGCGGCTTGCTCTCGCAGCTGCGGCCGGCATGCGCCGCGAGGCTGGCAGCAGCGAGCACCGCACACAACAGCACACGCAGCGCCTTCACCGTGTCACCCGCTCGTTGTAGAGCAGCGCGGCGCCAATCTCATTCGGAATGAAGGCGATGGCGTTGCCTGCGGCCGACAAGACCCAGCCGGTGCTCAGCACGGTCGCTACAACCGCGGTGCCGGCCAGTACCGACACCCCGCCCGCGGCCTGCGCACTCAAGCGCAGCGTGCTTCGCGCCCCATCTGAAGCGCGCTCGAGCACCCACACCGCACCGGTGGCCGAGGCCTCCACGGCCACGAGCGTGAGCACCGCGCCGGCCGACAGCACAACCGGTGCGGCGATCGACACCGCCACAGGCAAGGTCGACAGCATGCTGGCTTCGACCGACTGCGCTTGCGCGGCAACGAGGCTCAGCGCCAGCAATCCGGCCACCGCGGTCTTGGCAAAACAACGACGGACAAGGTTCGATTTCATTTCAGTTCTCCTTGGGAAAATTGCAGTGCTTCGTGGGCGTCGCGCAGCGTCTTGGCCAGCGTGAATACCGCCGAGATCAGGAACAGCCAGCTCACGCCGAGAAAGGCCTTGTAGGTCGGGTTCACGTCCATGCGCCAAAGGCCCCAGGCCGTGAGCGCCATCGCCAGCGCAAAGCCACCCCACACGACGAGGCCCCACAGCGGCGTGTCGCCGGGGTTGCCAAAGCGGCGCTGTTCGTTGTCACGCACGTACTTGGCGAGGGCGAACGCGGTCGAGAGACAGAACATGTAGCCCATCACCATGAACGCACGGTCGAGGTCCTGCCCGGGCAGGTACGCCAGGCCGCTGCCGCACAGCGTGACGGCGAGACCGAACGAAACCCACACCTGCAGCTTCCAGGCGCGGGTGTCTTGGCGGATCGGGGTGGTTTGCATGAATTCCTCGGTACCTTGTTGGTTGAACACGGCCCAATCTTCAGCGCTGCAAGCGGGCAGCACCATCGCCCTGAGGAGCGTGGCAGCGCTTGCTGCCCGCGGTATCTCTGGGCAGTACCGTTTGCGATACTTGCGGCCGCGTTCCGGGGAGACACGATGAGCACCACACAAGACCTGATCACCGCGCTGAAGGCAGAGCTCAAGGCGGCCGACATCACCTATGCCGACCTGGCCGATGCGCTCGGCATGTCTGAGTCGAGCATCAAGCGCATCCTTGCCAAAGGTGACATGCCCTTGTCGCGCGTCGACGAGATGCTGCGGGTGCTGAAGATGGATTTCGCCGAACTCGCGCGCAAGCTCGCCGACGCCCAGCCGCTGCGCCGCGAACTCAGCGCCGAACAGGAAGCCGCCGTCGTGGCCGACCGCAAGCTGCTGCTGCTTGCGATCTGCGCCTTCAGCCAGTGGAGCTTCGAGCAGATGACGAGCACCTACGCGATCTCGGAGGCCGAGTGCGTGAAGTACCTGGTGCAGCTCGACCGGCTCGGCATCATCGAACTGCGGCCTTTGAACCGCTACCGGCTCAAGGTGGCGAAAGGTTTTCGCTGGCGGCCCGACGGGCCGGTGATGCAGTACTTCCGTGACAACGTCGTGGGCGACTACTACAGCGGCAGCTTCGACGGCGAAGGCGAGCTGCTGATGCTCGTGCACGGCCAGGTGAGCAGTTCGCAGGCGAGCAGCTTCGTCGAGCGCTTGCAGCGTGTCGGGCAAGACTTCGCACAGCAGCACCTGACCGAGCAGAAACTGCCCACCGAACAGAAGCGCTCCTACACGCTGGTGGTGGGCATGCGCTCTTGGTTCTTCGGCGCGTTCACCGACCTGAAGCGTGCACCGGGCTGAGCGCGCGCCAGGGGCTCACACTCTCAGGCCGTGCGCTGCTCCAGCAGGTAGTTCGCGCCGTCGTACTGGCCCAGCACCTCGGTGAGGTAGGGCAGGATCGTCAGCAGCTCGTCGTGCAGCGTGAACGGCGGGTTGAGGATGAAGACGCCGCTGCCGGCCAGGCCGAAGCCCTGTTGGTCGGGCTGCTGCACCGTGAGGCGCGCGTGCAACCAGCCCTTGGGCGCCAGCGCTTCGAGCCGCTTGGGCAACTGCGCCGCTTCGAGCTTGCTGACCTGCGGGTACCAGACCATGTAGACGCCTTCGGGGAAGCGCAGAACGGCTTCGCGCAATGACGTGATCACACGCCCGTAGTCCTTGTGGCCTTCGTAGCTCGGGTCCATCAGCACCAGCGCGCGGCGGGTCGAGGGCGGTACCTGGCCCTTCAGACCGTCGAAGCCGTCGGTATCGAAGACCTCTGCGCCTTTCACGCCACCGATGTACGACGCGAGGATGCGGTGGTCGGTCGGGTGCAGCTCGAACAATCGCAGCTGGTCTTGTGCACGCAGCACCATCTGCGCGAAGGCCGGCGAGCCGGGGTACTGCTCGAGGCGGCCGTCGGGGTTGAACTGGCGCACCAGCGCCACGTAATCGGCCACGGCCGGCGGCAGATCGGTGCGGTCCCACAGGCGAAGAATGCCCTGCTCGAACTCGCCCTTCTTCTGCGCGAAACGGCCTTCGAGCGAATAACCGCCGGCGCCGGCGTGGGTGTCGATCACGCGATAGGGCTTGTCCTTGGCGTTCATGTAGCGCAGCACGAGCGTGAGCACGGTGTGCTTGAGCACGTCGGCGTGATTGCCCGCGTGAAAGGCGTGTCGGTAGGCGAGCATGGTGTTTCCAGAAATCCGTTCGGGACTGTATCGCGCCCGTCGGCGCGCCGGGCGCGTATAGCCGGTTTGGGCCGGCGCCATTGCCAGCAATGTTGTTGCCGCCGGCCCTAGCATCGAGCCATTCAACTCCCAAGCCCCAGCATGACCAGCCTGTTCGAACCGACCCGCTTCGGCGACATCGCCACCGCCAACCGCATCGTGATGGCGCCGCTGACGCGTGACCGCGCCGGCCCGGGCCAGGTGCCCACGCCGATGATGGCCAACTACTACGAGCAGCGTGCGACCGCCGGGCTGATCGTCACCGAAGCCACGCAGATCTCGGCCGAAGGGCAGGGGTATCTCGACACGCCAGGCATCTACAGCGCCGAGCAGGTGGCCGGCTGGCGCCGCGTCACCAGCGCGGTGCACGCCAAGGGCGGAAAGATCGTGGTGCAACTGTGGCACGTGGGGCGCATCTCGCATGTGTCGCTGCAGCCGAACGGGCAAGCGCCGGTGTCGAGCACGGTGCGGCGCGCGATCGGCAAGACCTTCACGGCGCAGGGTTTCGAGGATGTGTCCGAGCCGCGCGCCCTGCGTCTCGACGAGCTGCCGCGCATCGTGGCCGAATACCGGCAAGCGGCGCGCAATGCGATCGATGCCGGCTTCGACGGTGTGGAGGTGCACGGCGCCAACGGTTACCTGCTGGAGCAGTTCCTGCGCGACAGCGTCAACGACCGCAGCGATGCCTACGGTGGCTCGAAAGAAAACCGCGCCCGCCTGTTGGTCGAGGTGATGAGCGCCATCGTCGCCGAGATCGGCGCCGGCCGCACCGGCGTGCGCCTGTCGCCGGTGACGCCGGCCAACGACGCCAAACAAGACAGCGACGCCCAGGGTTTGTTCAACCACGTGGTCGAGCAGCTCGCGCCGCTGAAGCTGGCGTTCATCCATGTCGTCGAAGGCGCGACCGGTGGACCGCGCGACGTGGCGCCGTTCGACTACGCCGCCCTGCGCAGCCGCTTCAAGCACGGCAACGAACACGGCGCGTGGATGGTCAACAACGGCTACACGCGGGCGATGGCGCTCGACGCGGTGGCGAATGGTGCGGCCGATCTGGTGGCTTTCGGCAAACTCTTCATCAGCAACCCGGATCTCGTGCGCCGCCTGCGTGAAGACGCCCCGCTCGCGCCGCTGAACCGCGATACGCTGTACGGCGGCGGCGCGGCGGGTTACATCGACTACCCGCCGCTGGAGACCGTTACGGCTTGAGTGCGGGCCGAGCGCCGGACGTATCCGTCAGGCGAGGGGCACCATCTTTAGGCCGGAATGCGCAGCAGCTGGCCCGGGTAGATCTTGTCCGGGTGGCTCAGCATCGGCTTGTTGGCTTCGAAGATCTTCGGGTACTGGTTGGCGTTGCCGTACATCGCCTTCGAGATGGCCGAGAGCGTGTCGCCGCGCACCACGGTGTAGTAGCGCGACTCGTCGGCCGGCTCGCGCACCGTGAGCATGTCGTTGACCTGGGCCACGCCGTGCACGTTGCCGCAGCACAGCACGACCTTCTCTTTTGTGCTCTGGTCCGCGGTTTCGCCGGCCACCGTCACGGCGCCGCTGGCGCCGTCGAAGCTCACGTCAAGCGCGTTGACGCTCAGGCCCTGGGCGTTGATGTAGCCGGCGATCGCAGTGGCCGCGGTCTGGTTGGCAGCGTCGGCCTGCGCCTGCAAGGCCCCCGCATCGGGCGCCGCGGCTGCGGCTGGCTTGCTACCGAAGAGTTTTTCGCCTGCGTCCTTGAAGAAACTGATGATGCTCATGGCTTGCTTTCGTTGTGAGGTGGATCGAAGGATGAAGCGCCGGCCGGGTCGAGAGCCCGAGCTGCGACTGCCGCAATGTAATGATGGTCTGCCGCTGGCCGTGTGTCACGCGCGGGGTCGTGTAACAAGCGGCACGGATGCCGGCCTCAGCGTCGCCCGCGCGAGACGCGGGAGCGGAACAATTCCGTGATGCCAACTTCGCGCGGGCCCGGCACCAGCTCGAAGCTTTCGCCGGCGCGCAGCATGCCAGGCACCCGCACCGCCAGGTAAAAGCCGCACCACCCGTTCGCAACCATCAGCTTCGAGGCCTGGTTGAAGCCCATCACCGCGTTGAACTTGAAACACGGGAAACGTGGCTCGCTGACCGCGAGCTCGCAATCTGCGAAGCGCAACACGTCGCCGATCCACACGCCGGTTTCGAGCAAGCCCCGCAGCGTGAGGTTTTCACCCATCGCACCGGGCGGGAGCACGGCGTCCCAGCCCGCCACCTTCGCCTGCGCGCGCACCGTCTGCCAGAAGCCGTAGTGTTCGCTCGGGTAGGCGTAGACCGCCTTGCTCAAGCCGCCATGGACCGACAGATCGGCCTGTTCGTCGCCAGCCAGGCCGGTCGCGCGCACCTCGACCGGGCCGGCCACGCTGCGCTTGACTATGCCGCTCATCACCTCGCGCCCGTCGACGGCCAGTGGGCGAGCGGCGGCGATGTTCAGGCTGATCAGTGTGGCGGGCATTGCCAGTTCAACCCGCCGCGCCCTTGTACCCCCGATGCGTGGCCGCCACCCTGCGGCCCTTCGGCCCGCCGACCCAGTCCACGAACAGCTTGCCAGCCGGGTGGTTGGAGCGGAACGGCCGCATCACGTGCACTTCTTCAACCAACAGCGGGTCGGCGTCGACCAGCACCGCCAGCGGCGCACCGCCGTACGCGGCCCACACGCCACGCTCGACCAGTGCATAGGCGTTGAGCGCGCGCGCCTGGGCCGCCAGACCGATGGAAGGTTCGGCCTTCTCATACCAGGGCGCGGCCGGCGCGACCTTGGCTGCGCGCCACAGGGCCTGCTCGGCCAGGTGCGTGCCCGAGCCGTCGCCTGCCGACAGGAAGCTCAGCAGCCCCGGAGTCGCAACTGCCATCTCGCGGATCTGCGCCAGTGCCTGCGCCACGTCCTTTCCCCCCGCGACGTCGGCCGGGTCGCGCACCTTGCGCTTGACCGCCGGGCCGACGATCACGTATTCGCCTCGCGCGAGCAGGCGGCGGTCGTGAACGAGCGTTTGTTTTTCGAGCTTGGCCTCGGCCTCGGGGGCGTTGCACAGGGCCGCGTCGACCTCGCCGCGCTCCACGGTGGCCAGCAAGGTCAGCGCGGGGCTGCGAACGAGTTGAACTGCCACGCCGGTGTCACGCCCGAAGGCCTTTTGCAGCGCAGAGGCCAGGCCGGAGTCGACGAGCGCGTTTTCCGCGCCCAGGCGCAACGGGTCTTCCAGCGAGCGGAGTTGTTGAGCCCAGGCGCTAGAGAGCGGCAAGGCGAGGCTGCCCAGCAGGAATTGGCGGCGAAAAGTCATAGCGTTGATTATTGCGTCGGGCCGACAACCCGCTTTTTTGGTCAGGCCAACGGGCATGGTTCAGTTTGAACCGCGAAATGTATCGGCCATTTCAACAATGTCTTCCATCGTCCAGCGCAGCGTTGTGACGCCTGCTGCAATGGCCGGCGTGGTCTTCACAGTGCCGTGAACCTTCACGAAGTTGTAGACCATGAAGTAGAAGCTGACCGCGTGCATGTGGTTCTCGAACTTCTTCGAGAATGAATTGGTCAGCCGCGTGAAGCGACGCATGCCCATGCGCGTAGTCAGATTGGCGCTCACGACGTGTGAAGTGGAAATCTTGTCCATCGCGGGCGCGCTGCACACCACGTTCCTCGTGGCGCGAGTGCACACCGCAGGGCTGTAGCGCCGCTTTGCTTCGACGACCGAAGGGTCTCCCTCATTGGACTTGTTCAGCACCGGCGCCAATCTTGGAATGCATGCGATCACGATCTATTTTGTCTAACAAATCTATATTTTGTCTGTTATAGTTATATTTTGCTAACAGACAGCGCACCGCATGGCCAAGATGGCGAGAGCAGCCAGACAACTGACGCCGGATGATTGGGCGGCACTTAGGGCCGATGTCACGGAGGCGTTCTCGCCTGGCTCACCCGTTCAAGAGCGCGACCTTTTCTCAGGACGTGGATCGCAAATTGCCTCGCTTGAGGACGCTGTAAATCAGCGCGGCAAGCATGGAATAGTCTTCGGCGAGCGGGGCGTAGGCAAGACATCTCTAGCAAATGTCCTATCTCTCGTGCTCCATCGACCAAATCGAGAGCTTATATACGTACGAGTTAATTGCGACCCGTTAGACACATTCGCTTCGCTCTGGAAGAAAGTATTCAAGAGAATGAGTTATGTTGCTGAATCTCTCAGCGGACCAGTCACAAAAAAAATCTCGGAAGACTTCGGCGATGACTTGACGCCAGATGACGTTCAATTGGTTTTGTCTGAGTTCGACAGCAACCATATCCCAATCATCGTCTTGGACGAGTTCGACGTAATACAGAGCAAGCTGACGACTCAGCTCGTTGCCAACACCATTAAGGCTCTATCTGATTACTCAGTCAACGTGACGGTAATTATCGTCGGCGTAGCAGAGGATATTTCTAATCTTGTTGCCGGGCATGAGTCAATCACTCGATGCCTAATACAGGTAAAGATGCCGAGAATGTCAACGGAGGAGTTGAAGCAGTTGGTACTGACCCGCTACAACCGTTGCGGACTGGCGACGGATGCCAATGCGGTGTGGAAGATGATTTTCCTATCACGCGGCCTCCCGTACTACACCCATTCGCTCGCTATGTACGCGGCTCGCCATGCGATCGATAGTCGCAGATTGCATGTGGTGCACGAAGACGTAGACAGGGCCTTGGACGGGGCAATAGCTGAATTGGACGGCTCTATCAAAGAGAAATATGTAATGGCCGTCCGAAGTCAACGCGCCGAAGATACTCTGTACGCCCCTGTCTTGTTGGCGTGTGCATTTGCAGCGACAGATGAGCTTGGTCGCTTTCAGCAAACTGCGGTAGCGTCACCACTCAATAAAATCATTCCAGGAAAGAACTACGTGGCATCGACATTTGCGCTCCACATGAATGCTTTCACCGACGAAGATAGAGGGCGCGTGTTACAGAGAACTGGCACGCCTCGAAATTACAGGTATAGGTTTTCGGACCCGATGATGCAGCCCTATGTAATTTTGAAAGGGCTGCGTGAAGGTCGTTTGACTGACGAAATAGCCGAAATATTCAGCACTAGGCCTCAGTTGGAGATTTCCTTCCCCAACGAGTAGCCGCCGCCTTCGCGGCAATCTGTTTACGCCTCTCGGCCGTCATCTTGATAGGCCTCCCCGAACTCCAAGCAGCCCGCCCTAGCGCCCACTCTCCTGCCCTTTTGCTGGGTGCAGCCGCGGTCACTTCGCCAGTGGCTAGTCGCACTACGTCGAACGCGATCTGAGTGAAGTCTTTGCGCTTGGTGGCCACGCGTCTATGGTAGTCGTGCTGACCGACTAGGTCCAAGACAGGACACACGAGTTAGCTGGCCCATCGTAGTGAATCGTGCCACCGCGAAGAAGGTCCATGCCTATCAAACCCTTTACAACGCCACCGAAATGTCCGGCGGGCACCGTTCCAACCGGCCACGTCTGGTGATACCAACTGTGCGGTTGTCCCGGCTCCCGCAAACGCAGAGATAGAGGGTAGGCGTAGCCGTCAACCCTGGGTTTGCGCCCAGACTGCGTGACCATCGGGATCACTCTCATGAGGTGCCAAGAAGATATCAAATCCTCTTCTACCCAACATCCGGTCGCACCAGTATCGACCAAGAAGTCTGCGACGAAGCGCGGAACAACATTGGGCGGATGCATCACGAATGAGGGTTGAAGCGGGATACCTGGCTTGCCCTCGATGCAGATCAAAGGCCGGTGAGTCGTGTCGAATCGAAGATTCAGACTCGGCATGTAGCGTGGAAGTCGATCTGCGTCCGCAGCGGCTCGACACGCTGTACCAAGAAAGGACTATCGCCAAATTCGGTGTAGCCGAGCGTCATCGCTGACGATAGAGAGTCACAAACTTTCACCAGTTGGGAGTTTGCGAAGACGACGTACTTTCCAGCGTAGATTGCGAGCAATGAATCCAGTTGCCCGCAAAAGGCATCTACGTTTTGCTGCAGCGTTGGATCAACTGTCATGGGGAAAGCGTCGCCATGTTGAAAGATTTTCGTCGGTACAGTCTCACTGTACCGACAAAGTAGGTTCTGCCGCAAACACTTAGGGCATATCGTTGAAGTAACTTGGATGCATTGAAGCTATGAAGCGCTCGCATCGGCAAAAGGCATGCCAGCTCTCGTACCGCTCAGGATTTCAAACTGAACCATGACCAAGTCAGCGGTCATGGTTCAGTTTGAACCGCGAAATGTATCTGCCATTTCAACGATGTCTTCCATCGTCCAGCGCAGCGTTGTGACGCCTGCCGCAATGGCCGGCGTGGTTTTCACTGTGCCGTGAACCTTCACGAAGTTGTAGACCATGAAATAGAAGCTGACCGCGTGCATGTGGTTCTCAAACTTCTTGGAGAACGAGTTGGTCAGCCGCGTGAAACGACGCATGCCCATCCGCATGGTCAGGTTCGCGCGCTCGACGTGCGAGGTAGAAATCTTGTCCATCGCAGGCGCGCCGCACACCACTTTCTTCGTGGCGCCAGTGCACACAGCAGGGCTGTAGCGGCGCTTTGCCTCGACAACCGAGGGGCCACCCTCATAGGACTTGTTCAGGACTGCGTAGTCCACGTCTGAGCCGAAGTGCCGCGCCACGGCTGCCGGGTAGCCCTGCATGCCGTCGCTGGTGAGCTGCACACGCTGTGCAAGGCGCTTCGACAGATCGGCCATGAAGATGTCGGTGCACTCGGTCGTGCGGTGCCCGACGAGCCAGCACGGCATCAGCTTGGTGACCGGATCAATTGCAGTGAATGTGTAGCAGTCGCCGACCCAGACGCCCGCCAGGCCCTCAGGCGCGTTCTTCTGCTTCATCCCCACGAACGACCAGATTTCATCGACCTGGATCTGCGCGCATTGCAGGTTGCGCATCACACGGTGCTGATAGAGCGAGCACGCCTCACCAACGTCAGCCATGAGCTTCAGAACCGTGTTCTTCGACGCGCCAGTCATCCGGCATGCCGCATTGATGCCAACGCCCTCAGACAGCACGGTAAGGATGCGGGCGCGGTCTTGGGTGGAAAGGCGATTCATGCAAGCATTCGGTGTTTTCGTGTGCTTGCATTGTGCCAATGCTTGCGCCACAATGCAAGCACATCAACTTCGCAAGGATGCTTGCAATGGCAACAGCTAAGAAAACCCCAAACAGGGCGAAAGGCGCGCTCAAGCTCGCGGCCAACATGACCCCTGAACAGCGAGCAGAACGCGCCGAGAAGGCCGCCTTAGCGCGCTGGGGTAAAGAGATGACTGCGACCCATAAGGGCAATTTCCAACAGCATTTCGGCGTCAACGCCGAGTGCTACGTCCTTGACGATCATCGAAAGACTGCAGTTCTGACGCAACGCGGAATCGGATCTGCTTTGGGGCTTTCGAACCCGGGCGGCAAGGACTTTGAACGCTTACTTTCGAGCAAAGCCTTGTCTGGGCACCTTGGTGCTGAACTCCTAGCGAAAATCTCTCAACCCATTGAATTTAAACAGATTTATCCAGGTGCTAAGAACCCGTCGATAGTCATCAGTGGGTACGCAGCTGACGTGCTCATCGAGGTCTGTTTGGCGATCTTGGCGGCCGATGCCGCTGGCGATCTCCGTTCGAATCAAACCAAGTTGGCCGCGCAGGCAAGGATCATCACTGCGGCGTCTGCGAAAAGCGGCATCACCAATTTGGTCTATGCGCTGGCTGGCTACAACCCAACATCGGCCGAAGTAATCAAAGCGTTTAAGGCGTTCGTGCAGGAGGAGGCCAAGAAGTACGAGGCCGAATTCCCAAACGAGTTGTACGAGGCATGGATGAAGCTGTACAAGATTCCGAAGCCCGTGCGCGGAAAGCCGTGGAAGGCGATGCACTTGACCCGACGCCACATCTATTTCCCATTGGCGCAAAGCAACGGAAAGGTCTACGAACTCCTCAAGGCGCTCAAGGCAAAGGAAGGAGATCAGAAGACGAAACTATTCCAGTTCTTGAACGAAATCGGCGCACGCGCCTTGCGCATGCAACTCGGCCGCGTTCTAGAAATGGCCCAATCGTCGAAGACTCCGGCCGAATACGAGGCCCGCATTGTTGAGCGGTTCGGGGGCCAGCAAGAACTGGAACTTGTCCTGCCTATCGAGGAGGACGCTTCGGCGCAGTAGCCTTCTTCACTGCAACTGTCTTGCGCCCGCTCTCCGGCTTCTTGCTGGTCGCGGGCGCAGTCACTTCACCCGTGGCGCGGCGCACCACGTCTAGGGCGATCTGAGTGAAGTCTTTGCGCTTGGCGGCCATTTATCTATTGTGCGTCTATAGGCCAAGCAGGCGGAAATAGCCCTTGATGCACCTAGGTTCCCGTACTGCGATTTGGATGTGGTTCTTGCTGAGAAAGCCAGAGCCCTTGTAGAGTTCATCCCCCTCAGGGAAGGCGGCGCGCACCGTGTCGTAGCTAGGCAGAGGAATTCGCTTACGTCCGACTACCGCGCCGCGCTTGCGGAGCCCGTGCATGTATTCGACAACCGCGCGGTCCAGATTCCGCCGCCCTTTAGTGTTTTTCGGCATGTTCAAGCCCACCAGCGTAAATGCTTCGTCCATGTCCTCATAGGCACGCTGTAGGCCGCCGATGGCCCCAACTTCAAGGAGATTGCAGCACCGGCCCAAATCAATGATGGCGCCAACGACGTAGGGTGTCGTTATCGGGCGTCCAGTCAGGTAGCCCTTGGTCCTCGCCTCCTTGGCGAATTGAAGTGCCCGCCAAGGATCAGCTTCCCAGAAATAGATCCCTGAGCCGAGCCAGTCGTATTCGTTTTGACTGATTTCAAGCTGAGTCCGCCCGGCAAGAACGTCTTCCCCCGTGACCTTGTCGCAGCCGTGAAATCCAAGGATCAGGCCGGGCTGTCGGCTATAGATTTCTGCCCATTCGGCTGGCGGATCAAAGTCAGTCGGCTCACTTGCCGCCATACTTTTTTGCTAGCTTGCCATCCGAATTCACGAAGCCCTCTGCCTTCAAGAACTTCAAAGCTGATGCTGGTGTCTTCAGCATTTGCTTCTTTGAGGCGTCTACGCCAGCGCGAACCTCCTCATCAACCAGCGTCCACACACGACCAGTTCGCGGGTTGACCGGCGACTCCTGCAACAAACGCCCGGCGGCTTCGCTAGTGGTTGCCATTGCAGTCTTCCTCAGCTTTGGCCGACAAGGCGCCGACCTTTTGTATGCTTGTAATTTGGCCATGTCACACCTGTGGATAGTGTGGATAACTCTTGAATATGAGGGGTTGACGTGACAGAAACAACGCGATACGAGCGCATCGCGTTGTCAGACCTCACGCCGCGCGGCAAGTTGCATGCCTGTGTTTGTAAGCGGCACATTTTCAAACTGAACCATGACCAAGTCAGCGGGCCGAGAGGCCCGCATGAAGTCATGCGGCAATTGCATGACCCCCCGAATTCCGGTGGTTACGACGACATTACACTCGCCCGACAATTCTTCGACAGAGCTGGCCCAGACACGCACCGGCCCCATCCGGGCCTTCGCGTGAAACCCGCCGTAACCCACCCGTTACGGCAGGGGGCGCAGCGTCCCCAGGCCCCCGTGGCATTGGGCAAGTCGCTTCAGGCCTGGGCGCCCCAGGCTGCGTCGGTTTGCCCAATCCCGCTTTTTGACTTCATTGACTGGAATTCCCATGAACCGTCCCGTGCTGGAAGGACTGCGCCTGAACGTCCCGGCCTATGTGCAACACGCCCGGCTGATCGACTGGGTGGCGCGCATGGCCTCGTTGACCGAAGCGAAAGAGGTCTACTGGTGCGACGGCAGCACGGCCGAATACGACCGCCTGTGCGCCCAGCTCGTCGCCGCCGGCACCTTCAAGAAGCTCAACCCCGAACTGCGCCCCAACAGCTACCTCGCCTGCAGCAGCCCGAGCGACGTGGCGCGTGTCGAAGACCGTACCTTCATCTGCTCGGCCAGGCAGGAAGACGCCGGCCCGACCAACAACTGGATGGCGCCCGAGCAGATGCGCGCGCTGCTTCAGACCGGCCAGCCCGACGGCACACCTGCCCTCTTCGCCGGCAGCATGCGCGGCCGCACGATGTACGTGGTGCCGTTTTCGATGGGCCCGCTGGGTTCGCCGATCGCGCACATCGGCGTCGAGTTGTCCGACAGCGCCTACGTGGCCGTCAACATGCAGATCATGACCCGCATGGGCCGCAAGGTGCTCGACGTGCTCGGCACCGACGGCCACTTCGTGCCCTGCATCCACACCGTCGGCGCGCCGCTCGAGGCCGGCCAGAAAGACGTGGCCTGGCCGTGCAACGACACGAAGTACATCGTGCACTACCCGGAATCGCAGGAAATCTGGAGCTACGGCTCGGGCTACGGTGGCAACGCGCTGCTTGGCAAGAAGTGCTTCGCGCTGCGCATTGCTTCCACCATGGGCCGCGAGCAAGGCTGGCTCGCCGAGCACATGCTGATCCTGGGCGTGACCTCGCCCGAAGGCAAGAAGCACCACGTCGCCGCCGCCTTCCCGAGCGCCTGCGGCAAGACCAACTTTGCGATGCTGATCCCGCCGGCGGGCCTGGCGGGTTGGAAGGTCACGACGATCGGAGACGACATCGCCTGGATCAAACCCAACGCCGACGGCCGCCTCTACGCCATCAACCCGGAAGCTGGCTATTTCGGCGTGGCGCCTGGCACCAACGACAAGACCAACTTCAACTGCATGGCCAGCCTGAAGCGCGACGTGATCTTCACCAACGTGGCGCTGACCGACGACGGCGACGTGTGGTGGGAAGGCATGACCGACGTGGCTCCAGCGCACCTGACCGACTGGCAAGGAAAGTCCTGGACGCCCGCGCTGGCCAAGGAAGCCGGCGCCAAGGCCGCGCACCCGAACGCGCGCTTCACTGTGGCCGCCACCAACAACCCGGCGCTCGACCCGGAGTGGGACTCGCCCGAAGGCGTGGCGATCGACGCCTTCATCTTCGGTGGCCGGCGCTCGACCACCGTGCCGCTCGTGACCGAAGCACGCAGCTGGGGAGAAGGTGTCTACATGGCTGCCACCATGGGCTCCGAAACAACCGCGGCGATGGCCGGCGGCAACGGCGCTGTGCGCCGCGACCCGTTCGCGATGCTGCCGTTCATCGGCTACAACATGAGCGACTACTTCCAGCATTGGCTCGACATCGGCGCGAAGCTCGCCGCGTCGGGCGCCAGGCTGCCGCGCATCTATTGCGTGAACTGGTTCCGCAAGGGTGACGACGGCAAGTTCGTCTGGCCGGGCTACGGCGAGAACATGCGCGTGTTGCAGTGGGTGATCGAGCGCGTGTCGGGCCGCGCGGGCGGCGTCGAAAACGCCTTCGGCATCACGCCGAGCTACGCCGACCTCAACTGGACCGGGCTCGACTTCAGCCGCGCTCAGTACGACACCGTGGCCAGCCTCGACCCGGCCGCGTGGAAAGCCGAGCTCGTGTTGCACGACAGCCTGTTCCAGCAGCTGGCGCACCACCTGCCGGCAGACATCGTCGCGACCAAGGCCAGCATCGAGAAGCGTCTGGCCGCCTGATCGCCGCAACGCCAACGAAAAAAGGCCGGCATTGCCGGCCTTTTGCTTTCAGGCGCCCAAGTGATCAGCCGTGCAGGCTTTCATGGCGCGCTGCGGCGGCGTACAGGTCGGAAGCAAAGCCGGGGTCGGTGTTCGAGTAGGCATAGGCCATGTTGCGGACCTTCTGCGCTTCCTGTTGCGCCTTGTTGGCGGCCGTCAGCACCAGTGGTGCCGAAGTGAACCAGCTGCGCAACGAGGCCGGCGCCATGCCGGCCAGCGTGGCCACCGCATGGTGGCTGAAGCGGCTGCGTTGGACTTTCAGGTGCAGGGTGGTGGTGTTCATCGTGTTTTTCCTTGGGATTTTGTTTGATCGGCGACCGGTACCTTCGCTCGTCGATCGGTGATTGACAGTCGTTGATGCGTGAGCAAGTACTTGCTCAGCAAATGCGTTCACAAGCCGCGCGCAGCTCCTTGGCAAGTTCAGGCTGGTTCGTTTCGTACATGGCGGCGAGCGACATCAGCTCGCGTCGGGCGCGGGCCTGGCCGACTTCTTCCAGCCACTTCCAAAATGAGGCACCGATGCGGGCGAAGCGGCCCGACCCTTGGGCGCCCATCGGCAACGCCTGCATAGGCAGGGGCGTGATCAAAGTGTTCATTCGGGTTTCCTTTCAGCAGTAGCACGGACACTCCGCGCTTCGATGCCTATACATTAGGGTTAACCCGCAAATTGCACCAGACACTGTTGTGAATGCTCGATATTCGCGCCGCTTATGCCTGTGACCACCGCCCTCAACTTCCGCACGCTCGACCTGAATCTGCTCCGCGTCTTCGACGTGGTGATGGCCGAACGCAACCTCACACGTGCCGCCGAACGCCTGTCGCTCACCCAACCGGCGGTGAGCAATGCGTTGAGGCGCTTGAAAGAATCTGTAGGTGAGGACTTGCTCACTCGCGCCGCGTTCGGGGTCAAACCGACCCCGCGCGCCGAAGCTTTGTGGCCCGAGGTGCGCGCCGCGCTCGGCAACTTGCGCGATGCGCTGGCGCCTGACGCCTTCGACCCGCAGGCCGACGCCACCAGCTTTCGCATCGCAATGGCCGATGCCACCGCCGCCGCTTTCATGCCCACGTTGGTCGGCGAAATCGCACGGACCAGCGCGCTGGCCGACCTGCGCATCCTGCCGCTGACCACTCGCGACCCGCGCCCGCTGCTCGAGCGCGGCGACGCCGACTTGGCGGTGGGCTCGTTTCCCGAAGTGCTGTCGGAATTGCGCGCCCTCGGCGGCGACGCCCAGTTCCACCACGAACGGTTGAGCCAGAGTGACTATGTGTGCGTGATGCGCCAGGGCCACCCGCTCGCCAAGGGCACGCTGTCGCTCGACGCCTACTGCAACGCGCACCACCTGCTCGTGAGCCTTTCCGGCCGGGCGCACGGCCTCGTCGACCAGGCGCTCGCATCGCTGAACCGCGAACGCCGCATCGTGCTCACCGTGAACCAGTACTTCACCGCCGGCCGGGTGGTGGCCAACAGCGACCTGGTGACGGTGCTGCCGGCGATCTTCGTCGCGTCGACCGGCTTCCGTGAAAAAGTGGTCACCCGTCCGTTGCCGTTCGGGCTGCCCAGCCTGTTCGTCGACATGTTGTGGCACCAGCGCCACGACCGCGCCAGCAGCCACCAGTGGCTGCGCAAAGGCCTGCTGGACGCGGCGCGCTCGGCCCCGGCTTGAAAGACGCGCCCCGGTTCGGCGCATGGCCGCGCCCCGGTTGACGGCGCTGCCGACTTCTTGCATGCTCGGGACAAAGTGGTCTAGACCACTTTGCCCACCGTCTGCCTGTCTGAAAGCCGCCGAACATGAACTCCAGCACCGACCTGAATTCCCTTGCCGACGCCGACGCCGTCGCCCGCGGTGCCCGCTCTGCGCCCGGCCGGGTGGTGCGCGCGCCGCGCGGCAGCACGCTCAGCTGCAAGTCGTGGCTCACCGAAGCGGCCTACCGCATGCTGCAGAACAACCTCGACCCCGAGGTGGCCGAACGACCTGAAGACCTGGTGGTCTACGGCGGCATCGGCCGCGCGGCGCGCGACTGGGCCTGCTTCGACAAGATCCTCGAGTGCCTGCGTACGCTCGAAGACGACGAGTCGCTGCTGATCCAGTCGGGCAAACCGGTCGGCATCTTCAAGACCCACAGCGACGCCCCGCGGGTTTTGCTTGCCAACTCGAACCTCGTGCCGAAGTGGGCGACCTGGGAACACTTCCACGAACTCGATCGCCAGGGCCTGTTCATGTACGGGCAAATGACGGCTGGCTCGTGGATCTACATCGGCACTCAGGGCATCGTGCAAGGCACGTATGAAACTTTCGCCGAAGCCGGCCGCCAGCATTTCGGCGGTGACATGGCCGGTCGCTGGATATTGACCGCCGGACTCGGCGGCATGGGCGGCGCGCAGCCGCTGGCGGCGAGCTTCGCTGGCGCGGTGTCGCTCAACATCGAATGCCAGCAGGCGAGCCTCGACTTCCGCTTGCGCACACGCTACATCGACGAGCAGGCGCGTGATCTCGACGACGCGCTCGCACGGGTGCGCCACTACACCGAACGCCGCGAAGCGGTGTCGATCGGCCTGCTCGGCAACGCCGCCGAGCTGCTGCCCGAACTCGTGAAGCGCGCCAAGGCGGGTGGCATGAAGCCCGACCTCGTCACCGACCAGACCTCGGCACACGACCTCATTCACGGTTACCTTCCGACCGGCTGGTCCGTCGCGCAGTGGCGCGAAGCACAAGAAGACTCTTCCCAGCACGCGCACCTCAAAGCAGCAGCCGGCGCGTCGTGCAAAGTGCATGTGCAGGCCATGCTTGACTTCCACGCCATGGGCGTTCACACCGTCGACTACGGCAACAACATCCGCCAGGTGGCCTTCGACGAAGGCCTGAAGAACGCGTTCGATTTCCCCGGTTTCGTGCCGGCCTACATCCGCCCGCTGTTCTGCGAAGGCAAGGGCCCGTTCCGCTGGGTCGCGCTCTCGGGCGACCCCGAAGACATCCACAAGACCGACCGCAAGATCAAGGAACTGTTCCCACACAACCACCACGTGCACCGCTGGCTCGACATGGCTGCTCAGCGCATCGCGTTCCAGGGCTTGCCGGCTCGCATCTGCTGGCTGGGCCTGGGCGAGCGCCACCTCGCGGGCCTGGCCTTCAACGAGATGGTGAAGAGCGGTGAACTCAAGGCGCCGATCGTGATCGGCCGTGACCACCTCGACACCGGCTCGGTCGCCAGCCCGAACCGCGAAACAGAATCGATGAAAGACGGCACCGACGCCGTCTCCGACTGGCCGCTGCTCAACGCGCTGCTCAACTGCGCCGGTGGCGCCACGTGGGTCTCGCTGCACCACGGCGGCGGGGTCGGCATGGGCTACTCGCAGCATGCGGGCATGGTGATCGTGGCCGACGGCAGCGAAGCCGCGGCGAAGCGTCTGGCGCGGGTGCTCGTCAACGACAGCGGCTCGGGTGTGATGCGCCATGCCGACGCCGGTTACGCGCTGGCGGCGCAGACGGCACGCGCGCAGGGGCTCAAGCTGCCGATGCTCGGCACGTGAGTCTCGCGCCCGAGCGCTTCGACCTGCGCCGCATCACACCGCAGCCGTGGAAGAACGGCGCCGGGCTGACGCACGAGATCGCGGTCCGGCCGCTGAATGCTGGCGCCGGTGATTTCGACTGGCGCTTCAGCGTGGCCGAAGTCGAACGTGACGCACCGTTCTCGGCATTCCCCGGCGTCGACCGCTGCATCGTCTTGCTGCGGGGCGCGGGCATGCGCCTGCGTTCTGGCGGCGGCGAGATCGATCACAGGCTCGACCAAGCGCTCGCGCCGTTCAACTTCAGCGGCGACACACTGCTTTCCGCGGCCCTGATCGACGGCCCGAGCAGCGACTTCAACGTGATGACGCGGCGCGGCGCCTTGGCCGCTGGCGTAACGGTGCACCGCAGCACCTTTGAGCCGGCGAGCGCCGATGTCACGCTGCTGCTGTGCAGCGAAGGCGAGTGGCTCGTGACCGGCACATCGCCCGAAACACTCGGTCCAATGCAGGCCCTGTTGTGGCGGGGATTGCCGCCGCGCATCTGCGCCAAGCCGCAACCCGCCGGCGCGTTGCTGCTCGTGCGTTTGTGCCACGATCGAAGCTCATGACCGCACCCACCGACCCGCAGCGCGCGCTGTTCGCCGCGCACGCCTTGCTGCCCGAAGGCTGGGCGGAAAACGTGCTGCTTGCGTGGGACGAAACCGGCAGCCTGAACGATGTGCGAAGGGTCGATCCAGGGGCCGCCGGTCACGTCATGCACGCCGCCGGCCCCTTGGTCGCCGGCATGCCCAATCTGCATTCGCACGCGTTCCAGCGCGCTTTCGCCGGGCTGTCCGAGTACCGCAGTGCTGGCAGTGCGAGCGACAGCTTCTGGACCTGGCGCGCGCTGATGTACCGCTTCGCGCTCGCCGTCTCGCCCGAGCAACTCGAAGACATCGCCACCCACCTGTACGTCGAGATGCTGCAAGCCGGCCACACCTCGGTCTGCGAGTTTCACTACCTGCACCACGGTGAGTCGGGCCGGCCCTATGCCGACCCGGCTGAAATGTCGCAGCGCCTGCTCGCCGCAGCCAAGCGTGCCGGCATCGGCATCACGCTGCTTCCGGTGCTGTACCAAAACGCCGGCTTCGGTGCGCAGCCACCGCGCGCCGACCAGCGGCGTTTCATCAACAGCGTCGACAGCCTTCTGCGCATCGTCGAGTGCGTTCGTGCGCAGGGCGCTCGCGCCGGCGTGGCGGCACATTCATTGCGCGCCGTGGCGCCGCCCGCGTTGAACGAATTGCTCGCAGGCTTGCAAACGATCGATGCCACGGCACCGATCCACGTGCACATCGCCGAGCAGGCCCAGGAAGTGGCCGAGTGCATTGCCTGGTGCGGTCAGCGCCCGGTGCAGTGGCTGCTCGCGAACACCGCTGTCGATGCACGCTGGTGTCTCGTGCACGCCACCCACATGGATGCCGCCGAAACCCGCGCCGCCGCCGCCAGCGGCGCCACGGCCGGCCTGTGCCCGAGCACCGAAGCGAACCTCGGCGACGGCGTATTCGACGCTGTCGGCTGGGCTGCGGCCGGTGGCCGGTGGGGCGTCGGCTCCGACAGCCACGCCAGCGTGAATGCGGCCGAAGAACTGCGGCTGCTCGAATACTCGCAACGCCTGACCCGCCAACAACGCAACGTGCTCGCCAGCACGCGCTACCCGCAGGTCGCCGACCAGCTCTGGCTCGCCGGCGCGAACGGCGGTGCCCGCGCCAGCGGGCGGCCGGTCGGCGCGCTCACGGTTGGCGCACAGGCCGACTTCGTCGTGCTCGATGTGTCACAAACGCTCGCCGGCCTGAGCCCTTCACAGGTGCTCGCGAACCACGTGTTCGCGAGCCACGGCCGCAACAGCGTGCGCGACGTGTGGGTCGGTGGGCAACAGCGCATCACCCGCGGCCGGCACGCGCTCGAAGGCCCGGCCTGCGAACGATTCGTCGCCGCCAGAAGCCAACTGCTGCACGAGGTTTGAGAGGACACCATGCCAAGCACCCAGCCGCCCCACATCGACCTGCTGATTCGCAACGCGCGTGTCGTCACCTGCAGCGACGACACCTGCAGTGTCGCTGCCGCCGGCATCGTCGCCATCACGAACGGCCGCATCGCGGGCGTCGGCCGGGCCGACCAGCTCAACGCCGCAGTTCCGGTGCTGGCCGAGCTCGACGCCGAAGGCGCGCTGCTCACGCCAGGGCTGATCGACTGCCACACGCACCTCGTCTACGCCGGCGACCGTGCGCGCGAGTTCGAGATGCGTTTGCAAGGCGCGAGCTACGAAGACATCGCCAAGGCCGGCGGCGGCATTCTCTCGACGCTGCGCCAGACCCGCGACGCCCAAAGTGCCGACCTGCTGGCCCAATCGGCGCGCCGGTTGCGCAGCCTGATGCAGCACGGCGTGACCACGGTCGAGATCAAGTCGGGCTACGGCCTGTCGCAGAAGGCCGAGCTGAAGTGCCTGCACGTGGCGCGCGAACTCGGCGAACATTTTCCCGTCGACGTGCGCACCACGCTGCTCGCTGCCCACGCCGTGCCGCCTGAATTCACGGGCCGGCCCGACGCCTACATCGACGAGATCGTCGAGCACATCCTGCCCGAAGCGGCGCGGCTGAAGCTGGCAGATGCCGTCGATGCGTTCTGCGACACCATCGGCTTCACGCCGGCACAAACACGGCGCGTGTTCGAAGCGGCGCGCGCGCAGGGCCTGCCGGTCAAGCTGCACGCAGAGCAGTTGTCGAACCAGGGCGGTGCGGCGCTCGCCGCCGAGTTCGGCGCCTTGTCGGCCGACCACCTGGAACACCTCGACGAAGCCGGCGTGATCGCGATGGCACGCGCCGGCACCGTGGCGGTCATGCTGCCCGGCGCGTATTATTTCCTGCGCGAGACAAAGCTGCCGCCGATCGCGCTGCTGCGCCAGCACGGCGTGCCGATGGCGGTGTCGACCGACTGCAACCCCGGTACCAGCCCCGGCACGCACCTGCCGTTGATGATGAACATGGCCTGCACGCTGTTTCGGCTGACGCCCGCCGAAGCGCTGCTCGGTGTCACGCGCCAAGCGGCCCGCGCGCTTGGCTTGCAGGCTACGCACGGCACGGTCGAAGTGGGCAAGCAAGCCGACCTGTGCTTGTGGAATGTCGACCACCCGGCCGAGTTGTCGTACGCGATCGGCGCGAGCCCGTTGCGCGCGCGGCTGCACCGCGGCGTGCACACGGCACTGCACTGAGGCGGGGCGAGCACGCTCAGCCGGCGCGCGCTTTCAACACCGCATCGAGCAGGCCACGCAGCAGCGGCTGCACCTGCGCCGCCAGATCGGGCCGGTAGGCGAACGGCGCAGCCTCGTTCATGTAGGTGCTCTGGCACATCTCGAGCTGCAGCGCGTGCACGCCGTTCTTGGGCGCGCCGTAGTGGCGCGTGATGTGGCCGCCCTTGAAACGGCCGTTGCTCACATGCGTGTGCAGCGACTGCTGGCCGAGCACCGCTTCGGCCGCCGCCTGCAGCGGCGGGGCGCAAGACTGCCCGTCGGCCGTGCCCAGGTTCATGTCGGGCAGCTTGCCGTCGAAAAAGCGCGGCAGTCGGCTGGCGATGGAATGCGCGTCCCACAGCACGACCGAGCCGTGCGTGGCCCGCAGGCGGTCGAGCTCTGCCCGCAAGGCGTCGTGGTACGGCTGCCAGTAACGTTCGCGGCGTTCTTCCGCCTCGGCCGCCACCGGAGCCTGGCCGGGCAGGTACAGAGGCTCCTTGCGGAAGGTGTCGAGCGGCAGCAGACCGGTCACGTCTTGCCCCGGATACAAGCTGGTGCCTTCGGGCGGGCGGTTGAGGTCGATCACGTGGCGGGCGAACTGGGCGCTGAGCAGGCTCGCGCCCATCTCTTTCGCGAACGCGTAGAGCTGCGGCAGATGCCAGTCGACGTCGGCGCGCTGCAGCGCTGTGGGTGTCATGCGCGCGGCCAGCGCGTCGGGGATCTGGGTACCAGCGTGCGGGAACGACACCAGCAAAGGCAGGCTGCCACTGTGCAGCGAAAACAGCGTCGAATCCATGGGCGGCGGGCTCCAAAGTGGCCTAGACAAGTCAGGGCCAAAGTGTAGACTCCGGCACGCGCCTTGCATCAGGCAACGCACTCACCCCCCACACCCAGGAGAGATGATGATCTTCAAGCTTGCCAAGCTCGCGACCCTTGCCGGCCTGATCGCCGCCGCACCCGCTTTCGCCCAGGACACCAAGGTCACGATCGCGATGTCGGGCTGGACCGGCTTTGCCCCGCTGACGCTTGCCAAGGAGGCCGGCCTGTTCAAGAAGTTCGGTCTCGATGTATCGATCAAGAAGATCCCGCAGAAAGACCGCCACCTCGCCATCGCCTCAGGCGACGTGCAGTGCGCCGCCACCACGGTGGAAACCTGGGTCGTCTGGAACGCCAACGGCGTGGCCACCACGCAGATCTTCCAGCTCGACAAGAGTTATGGCGCCGACGGCATGGTCGTCAAGCCGAGCATCATGAAGATCGCCGATCTGAAGGGCAAGACCGTCGCCGCCTCGGCCCCCGGCACGGCGCCGTACTTCGGCCTGGCCTGGATGCTGAAGAAGAACGGCCTGTCGATCAAGGACGTGAAGGTGCTGACGCTCGAGCCGCAACCCGTCGCCAACGCGATGATCGCCGGCACCACCGACTTCGACGCCGGCATGACCTACGAGCCCTACCTCAGCGCGGTGCGCGCCAAGCCCGAGGCCGGCAAGATCATCGCAACCACGCTCGACTACCCGATGGTGATGGACACGGTCGGCTGCACGCCCAAGTTCCTGAAGGAGAACCCCAAAGCCGCGAAGGCGCTCGCCGACGGCTACTTCGACGCGCTCGACATGATCAAGAAGGAACCGAAGAAGAGCTTCGAGATCATGGGAGCCGACGTCAAGCAGAGCGGCGAGGCGTTCGAGAAATCGCAGGCCTATCTGCGCTGGCAGGACCGTGCGGCGAACCAGAAGTTCTTCGCCGGCGAGCACGCCCAGTTCAGCAAGGAAGCAGCCGACCTGCTGCTCGAGATCGGCAGCATCAAGAAGATCCCCGACCTGAGCACGCTGGCCGACACCAGCTTCATCAAGTAAGACCCAGAAGCTGCGCGCTTGAAGCCGCTTCGCGAGGTCAGCCCGGGGCGGCGCAACGCCCTGGGCCTCCTGTTCTTCGTGCTTTTCTTTGCCGTGTGGGCATTCGCCACGCTGGGCGGCTTTGTGCCCAAGACCTTTCTGGCTGACCCCGTCGCGATGTTCAGGTCGGGTTGGGTCTTGCTGACCGAACAGGGCTTCGCGAAAGACATCGGCTTCACGGTCTGGCGCGTGCTCGGCGGCTTCGTCATCGCTGCCGTGCTGGCCGTGCCGCTCGGCGTGCTGATGGGTGCGTACAAGCCGGTCGAGGCCTTCTTCGAGCCCTTCGTCTCGTTCGCACGCTACCTGCCGGCCTCTGCCTTCATCCCGCTGTTGATCCTGTGGGCCGGCATCGGCGAAGCGCAGAAGCTCGCCCTGATCTTCATCGGCTCGTTCTTCCAGATCGTGTTGATGATCGCCCTGCAGGTCGGCGGCATCCGGCGCGACCTGGTCGAAGCCGCGTACACGCTGGGCGCGAGCGATCGGGGCATCGTCAAGCGGGTGTTGATCCCGGCTGCTGCGCCGCAGATCGCCGAGACGCTGCGCCTGGTGCTCGGCTGGGCCTGGACCTACGTGATCGTGGCCGAACTGATCGGTGCCAGCGAGGGCATCGGCCACATGATCACCGACAGCCAGGCGCTGCTGGCCACCGACCAGATCATCTTCGGGATCATCACGATCGGCGTGATCGGGCTGGTGTCGGACCTCGGGTTCAAGCGCCTGAACCGTGCGATGTTCAAGTGGGCGGCGCTGTGAGCCAACTCTCCATTCAAGGCGTCGGCCGCACGTTCCCGGGTGTCAACCGCGGTGCGCCCACGCTCGCATTGCAACCGACCAGCCTGGAAGTGGCGAACAACGACTTCATCACCATCCTCGGGCCGTCGGGCTGCGGCAAGTCGACGTTGCTGCGCATCGTCGCCGGCCTCGACACGCCCACCGTCGGCCAGGTCTTGCTCGACGGCCAGGCCGTCACCGGCCCGGGCGCCGACCGCGGCATGGTGTTCCAGAGCTACACGCTCTTCCCGTGGCTGAACGTGCGCGAGAACATCTGTTTCGGGCTGCGTGAGAAAGGCATGCTGCCCGCGGCGCAAGCCGAGATCGCGAAGCGCTTCATCGCCGAGGTCGGGCTCACCGGCTTCGAATCGCACTTCCCCAAACAACTCTCAGGCGGGATGCAGCAGCGTGTGGCGCTGGCCCGCGCTCTCGCCAACGACCCGAAGATCCTGCTGCTCGACGAACCCTTCGGCGCGCTCGACA
>JBDTTU010000007.1:0-73360 GCA_039930465.1 Burkholderiales bacterium | reverse complement strand
CATCTGGATCGTTGACGACGACCAATCCATCCGCTTCGTGCTGGAGAAAGCGCTGACGCGCGAAGAGTTCACCGTGCGCAGTTTCACGAACTCGCGCGACGTGCTCAAGGCGCTCGAAGACGACGAGCCACAGGTGCTCGTCTCAGACATCCGCATGCCCGGCGGTTCGGGCATCGAGCTGCTCGGCAAGGTGCGCGAAAGCCACCCGGCGCTGCCCGTCATCATCATGACGGCCTATTCCGACCTCGACAGCGCCGTGAGCGCTTTCCAGGGCGGCGCCTTCGAATACCTGCCCAAGCCTTTCGACCTGCCCAAGGCGGTCGAGCTGATCCGCCGCGCGGTTGAAGAAAGCCTGCGCGAGGAAGTGCGCGAAGACAAGGCCGCGCAAATGCCCGAAATGCTCGGCCAGGCGCCTGCCATGCAGGACGTGTTCCGTGCCATTGGCCGGCTGAGCCAGAGCATCGTCACCGTGCTGATCACCGGCGAGTCGGGCTCGGGCAAGGAACTCGTGGCGAACGCGCTGCACAAGCACAGCCCGCGCGCGAGCGGCCCGTTCGTGGCGATCAACACCGCCGCCATTCCGAAAGACCTGCTCGAGTCGGAACTCTTCGGCCACGAACGTGGCGCTTTCACCGGTGCCCAAACCACGCGCCGCGGCCGCTTCGAGCAGGCCGATGGCGGCACCCTGTTTCTCGACGAAATCGGCGACATGCCGTTCGACCTGCAGACGCGTTTGTTGCGTGTCTTGTCCGACGGCCAGTACTACCGTGTGGGCGGCCACAACCCGATGCGCAGCAACGTGCGCGTGATCGCGGCCACGCACCAGAACCTGGAAGACCGGGTGCGGCTCGGCGCGTTCCGCGAAGACCTGTTCCACCGCCTGAACGTGATCCGTCTGCGCCTGCCGGCGCTGCGCGAACGCAACGAAGACGTGCCGGCACTGACGCGCTTCTTCCTGCAGAAGAGCGCCAAGGAACTCGGTGTCGAAGCCAAACGCATCACCGACGCCGCACTGTCGCGGCTCACGCGCTTCGACTTTCCCGGCAACGTGCGCCAGCTCGAGAACATCTGCCACTGGCTCACCGTGATGGCGCCGTCGCAGATGATCGAGGCGAAAGACCTGCCGCCGGAATTGCTGGCGATGCCGGCTGCAGCGACGGCGGTGGCGGCGTCGGTGGTGGCCCCCATCGCGCCGACGATGGTGGCAGAGGCCGCGCCAACCCAGGCCCCGGGCTCACCAGGTACGGTGGACACGTCGCCGCCCGCCGCCGCGCTGGCCACTGGTGCTGCGCCGGCCGTGCACTGGCTTGCGGGGCTCGAGCAAGACGCCCGCAGCCTGCTGCAGGCCGGTCAACCCGAGGTGTGGGACACCTTGACCCGCAAGTTCGAAGCACAGCTGATCCACACCGCGCTCGAGATCACCCGCGGGCGGCGCATCGAGGCGGCACAGAAGCTGGGCATCGGGCGCAACACCATCACACGCAAGATCCAGGAACTTGGGCTTGACGATTGACGAGCCGACGTGCCGGTAACTCGCCGGTAATCGTCCCGCGTCTACAACCGAGACAAGGCCGCCGCGGTGGCGGCCTCTATTTTCGGAGAAGCGGTCATGTCGATGAATGCACCCCTGCGTCTTTTGTTTTCCCTGTGCGCGGCCGGCGCCGCCCTCAGCGCCTGTGGCGGAGGTGGTGATGATCCTTCGGTCGCCGCGGGAGCACCAGCACCAGCACCAGCACCAGCACCAGCACCAGCACCAGCACCGGCACCAGCACCGGCACCGGCACCGGCACCGACGCCTGCGCCTGCGCCGGCACCCGTCTCTGTCGCTCCGCTGCGCTTGAGTCTGCAGACTGGCTACGCGCTGGCCGTGCGCGCCGACGGCAGCGTGATCGCCTGGGGTCAGCAGATGCCCGGCGGGGCAGGTGCCGCGGTCGCCGGCACGGCCGCACACATCGTTGACGGCGTGACAACAGCCGAGGCGGTCGTTGCGACCACAGCCACGGGCCCGGCCTACGCGTTGCGCAGCGACGGCTCCGTGGTCGGATGGGGCGATGGCCGCAGCGGCACGCTTGGAACCGTTTTCGCTGCCGGCGCGGCGACTATCGTGGCCACGCCCAACGTCGTGCCGCAGTTGGCACGCATCGTCCAGCTGAGCGGCAGCGGCCGCCTGGCGCTTGATGCGGACGGAGCGCTGTGGGCATTCCCTTTGTATGCCGATGTCACGGCGTCAGCGATCGTCGCCTACAAGATTCCGGGCATTTCCAAGGTCGCCCGCATCAGCCGCGAATGCGGAGCGATCGTCAATGTCTGCGAATTCGCAGCCATCGACACTGCGGGCAAGGCGTGGGCGGTCGGCCTGTTTGATTCGGTCGTGACGCCCGGGCCCGGCGTGGCGATGGTCACGGCGCTGAGCGGCTGGCCATTGCTGTCCCGCATGGAATGTGCAGGGCACTGTCTGGCGGTCGACGTCGATGGCAACGTCTGGGCCAAGGGCAACAACTTCTCCGGCCAGCTCGGTGACGGCAGCAATGTCAACAAGACACTGCCGATGCGTCTGACCACGATCAGTGGCATCAAGGAGGTTGCGGTGGGGCTCAACTATTCGTACGCCATCAGCGGCACCGGCGCTCTGTACAGTTGGGGCGACTACGTCCTGAACGGCCGCGACGATCGCATCGCCAACAACACCCCGAGCCTCGTACCGTCGGTGAGTGGGGTGCAGGAGATCGCGGTCGGGCCGAACGATCGACTGGTCCGGCTGAGCGACGGGACGGTTTGGGGTTGGGGCGCGAACCAGCTCGGTGAGCTGGGCACGGCCAGCCCCGGTGCGTCGTATGTGCCAGTGCGTGTCACTGGCGTCAACATCAACTAGAGCGGGCGTCTTCGTCGCTTGTAGGGGGGTCGATTGAGCGAAGCCTGGTTGCTGGAGTCCTTTGGCACCCCATGCTTGCAGCACGAACACCGGGCCGACCGGCGCCTCGCGCTGACCCGCAAAGACGCCGGCCTGCTTGGCTTCATCGCGCTCAACCCGGAGGCCCCCAGCACCCGGGTCGCGGCCTTGTTGTGGCCGGAGGCCGGCGAGCGCGGCGCGCTCAACAACCTTCGCCAGCGCATCCACCGGCTGCGGCGGGCGAGCGGCGCGCGGCTCGTGGAGGTCGGGTCGGTGGCGGCGCTGGCAGACGACCTGCGCGCCGTCGGCCCGCCCTCGGTGGCCGCCTTGGACGCCGACCTGACCGCCTGGGACGCCGAACTGCTGGGGGCACATCAGTTCGACGACACCGAAGAGTTCGCTGCTTGGCTCGGTGCCGAGCGCCGCTCCTGGGCCGAGCGGCGAATCGACGCGCTGGCGAAGCTGGCCTCGCGGGCCGAAGCCGGGCAGCAGCTCGCGCGGGCCATCCAGTGTGCACAGCAGCTCGCCTCGCATGCACCGCTGTCCGAGCACGCGCACCGGCGGCTGATGCGGCTGCACTACTTGCGCGGTGACCCCGCCGCGGCGGTGGCGGCGTTCGAGCACTGCGAACGGGTGCTGAAGAACGAACTTGGGCTGAAGCCGTCGGCCGAGACGCTGGAACTGCTGCGCAGTGTCGAGCGCGGGTTGCCACCTGCACAAGTTGTCGTGTTGGCGTCGGTGTCGATGCAGCCGCTGCCGGTCGGGCTGATCCGGCCGCCGCGCACGATCGGACGCGAGTCGCAGCGCGAGCGCCTGAACCAGGCGATGCGTGACGGCGGTATCGCCGTGCTCGTCGGTGAAGCCGGCATCGGCAAGACGCGGCTGCTGCTCGACTTTGTTGCCTCGGTCGAGGCCGACAGCGTCGCGTATGCGCAGGCCCGGCCGGGCGACGCTGGCGTGCCATTCGGTGCCATGCTGCGCCTGAGTCGTGTCTTGCGGGTGGGCTCCCCCGATGCCGCCGACGTGATGCCGCTTAGCATGCCGGCCCGCCACATCGAGTCGACACTTCACATGGCTTTTCAGCGCGGGGTGACTACGCTGGCGTTGGACGATCTGCACTTCGCCGACCGGGCCAGCGTCGAGTTGCTCTGTGCGCTGGTCGATCACGATTCGCTGCGTGGCCTGCGATGGCTGTTTGCGCACCGTCCGCCCGATGCCGCCGATGATGACGCCGCACTCTTGCGCACGCTGGCCGACTCGAGCCGGGCGCACTGGATCACGGTACCGCCGCTGGCCGAGAGCGATCTGGTCGAGCTGGTGGAGACGCTGGGTTCGAACGAGGCAGACGGCGGCCGACTGGCGGCCGCGCTGTGGCGGCGCACCGGGGGCAACCCGCTGTACGTGCTCGAGACTTTGCGTGCGGTGCGCGGCGTGCCGACAGCCGACGCGGTCGATCTGCCGCGGCCGAGCAACATCGCGCACATGATCGACCGGCGCCTGCTGCGCCTCTCTGAGCGGGCACTGGCCTTGGGACGGGTGGCGGCGCTCGCCGGGCCTGACTTTTCACCGGAGCTGGCCGAGCAGGCCCTGGCGACTCCAGCGCTAGTGCTCGCCGGGGCCTGGGCCGAGCTGGAGTCGGCCGACGTCCTGCGCGGCAACGCGTTCGCCCACGACCTCGTGCGCGACGGCATGCTGCGCGCCACGCCGACGGCGATCGCCGTGCACGCGCACCGACTGATCGCGCAGCACCTCGAAGCGCGCCAAGCGGAACCGGGTCGCATTGCGCCTCACTGGCTCGCGGCACAGGCGCTGCGCCCAGCGGCGCTTGCGTTCCGGGCGGCAGCGGCGCGCGCCGGTCTCGCCGGCCGCCCGCGTGAGGAAGCGCAACTGTTGCTTCAGGCTGCGGCCGCGTTCGACGCGAACGGTGACCCGAACGCGGCCGTCGAGTGCCGGGCGCTTGCGATTCCACCCACGGTTCGCAGCGACGGGCTGACGACGGCGCTGGAAGCCAGCGAGGCGTTGGTCGCGCAGCACGGTGAGGGCGTGAACTCCGGGCTGGTTTATGCGATGCGCGCGCTCGCGCTGGTGTGGGCCGGCCGTGCGGTCGAGGCCGAAGCCGCGGGGCGCCAGGCGTTGGCCCGGCTGGCGCTGACAGACGAGGCACTGCGCATGGAAGCCTCGCGCACGGTGGCCATGGCCTGCGGACTGAGTGGCAACCCGGTGTTGGGCCTGGAGCTGATGCGGCCCTGGATGAACCGGCTCGACGACCTCGGCGACCTGACACAGAACATCATGACCTGCGGCGCCTACACGCACCTGCTGCTGCAAGGTGATCGCCCGGGCGAAGCGCTGGAAATTGCGTTGCGTCACCGGGCCTTTGCCGCTGAGGCCGGCGACTCGCTAGAGGAGCTGACCGCGCTGATCAATGCGTCGTCGGCCGCCGTGCGCCGCGGCGGCTTGGCCCGCGCGATCGAGTGTGGTCGAGCCGCGTCGGCACTGGCGCCAGGCGACGAGCAGTCGCGCACTTTGGTAGGCCTGAACGACGCCGTGCTCGGCTACACGTTGTGCGGCGCCGGCGAGTACCGCGAAGGCCTGGCCCTGATCGGACCTGTCGCGCGAGGGTGCGACTCAGCGCTCGCCCGGCTCACCCTTTCAGGCGATGGCCGAGGAGCTCCAGGCCGGTGTGCTGCTGCAACTGGGGCAACGGACAAAGGCGCAACAACTCGTGGCGGCCGATCATCCACAGCTGCCCAGCCACCGACTGGCCAACCGGCTGCTCGTGCGCGCATTGACCTTGGCGCCCGGTGCGAACCGCGATGGCTTGCTGAAACAGGCGGCCCAGTATGCCAGCGGAGGAGCCGGCATGACGGTACGCCTGTCGGTGCAGCTCGAGCAGGCTAGATTGATGTCGCCCGACGAAGCCTTGCCGCGGCTGGACGACATCGTCGAACTCGCCCGTTCCAAGGAATATCTGCCGATCGCGACGTTCGCGGCTGCGCTCAGGCTGGATGCATGGCGCGTCGCTGGACAGCTCGAGAACCTGGCCCGGGAGGTCGACGAGGTCGAAGTGGCCGCCCGCCGGCATCGTGCGCCACACCCCTATCTGCCCGAGATGCTGCTTGTGTGCGCACGGGCGCATGCCGCCGTCGGGCGGGCGCAAGATGCCGAACGCTGTGTGGGCGATGGTCTGCAGTGGATCCACGTCATCGCCTGGCCACATGTGCCCGAGGTGTACCGTGCCGGCTTTGCGCAGCACAATCCGGTCAACACGATGTTGCAGGCCGAGGCCGCGCGCCGAGCATCGGCTCAGGGCGACAGCTCGACGATCACCGGTGCGTGATCACTCGGCCGCTCGTTCTTGCGCGTCGGCTTGTCGATCACGCAGCCGGTGACGCCAGCCCGCAGCGCGTCACTCACCAGAATGTGGTCGATGCGCAAACCCTGGTTCTTGCGGAACGCCAGGTTGCGGTAGTCCCACCAGCTCCAGCTCTTCGGCGGCTGCTCGAAGAGGCGGAACGCGTCGTGCAGGCCGAGCGCGATCAAGCCTTTGAAATGCGCGCGTTCCTCAGGCGTGCACAGCACCTGGCCGGCCCACAGCACCGGGTCGTGCACGTCGCGGTCCTCCGGGGCGATGTTGTAGTCGCCCATCAGCACGAGCTTCGGGTGCGCCGCCATTTCGGTGGCGACCCAGTCGCGCAGCGCGCTCAACCAGCGCAGCTTGTAGACGAACTTGTCGCTCTCCACGTCCTGGCCGTTCGGGATGTAGGCACCGATCACACGCACGCCGTCGACCGTGCCGGCGATCACCCGCGCCTGCGGGTCGTCGAGGCCGGGAATGTTCTTCACCACATCAGTGGCCGGGCTGCGCGAGAGCAGGGCCACGCCGTTGTAAGTCTTTTGCCCGAACCACTGCAGTTGGTAGCCCGTGGCGGCAAGCGCGGCGTGCGGAAACTTGTCGTCGGTGAGCTTGGTTTCCTGCAGGCACAGCACGTCGGGCTGGTGCAAGGCGAGCCAGTCGATCAGTTGCGGCAGGCGCACCGCCAGCGAATTAACGTTCCAGGTGGCGAGTTTCAAGATGTTCCTGACTTGTTGCTTGTGGCAGATGTATTTCCTCGATTATTGATTGAGACCTGGGACGATCACTGCGCGCGCGGGGTGCGCTTGGCGGCTGCCCGCCGCCGCGTGACCGGTGCGCTCATGGGCGCAACTTTCGTCGCTCCGAGTGAGGCTGCCACCGAACCGCGTGCTGCCCGCACCGGGCCTGCGATGTCGGCGAGTGTTGCGGCGTCCAGTTCCGTGAAGTAGGCCTGGAGCGCAGCGCCGAACACGCCCTTCAGACGGCACGTCGGCGTCAGCGAACAGGTGTTGGTGCGGCGGTCGAAACATTCCACCAGTCGGAAGTCAGTCTCGCTGTTGCGCACAACATCGCCCACCTTGATGTCGCCAGGCCGCTTGAGCAAACGGAGCCCACCGCCACGCCCGCGTGTCGTCTCGATGACACCCTGCCGGGCCAGGTCGTTGACGATCTTCATCAGGTGATTCTTGGAGACCTCGTGCCGCTCGGCGATCTCGGCGATGGTGATCCGGCGCTCGGGGTGCGCCGCGCAGTACATCAGCACGCGCAGTGTGTAGTCGGTGTACTCGGAGAGTCGCATTCGGCTCCTTGGTGCAGCGCAAGGCAGATTGCCTCACTGACGATTATGCCGTAACATGCACAGCGCGTACATCTTAAGGAAGCCTCGCCGAAATTCCATCTGCCCATGCGGGCGGTTCGCGGATGCGACGGTGCTTTGCAAAGCATATCGACTAGTTCTAAGGGACACACATGAATGCAGCCACGCCGCTGGGAGAATTGATCCTCGAACAGACCGCCGAAGCGGTCATCTATGCCAACCGCGAGGGCATCATCGAACGATGGAACGCTGCCGCTGTGGCGATGTTCGGGTATCCCGCCACTGAAGCGCTTGGGCAAAACCTCGATGTGATGATTCCCGAGCACTTGCGCAAGGCTCACTGGCGCGGCTTCGACGCCGCCATGGCGAACGGCAAGACGCGCCTGGGCGGGCGCCCGACTCTCACGCGCGGGTCGCACAAGTCAGGGCAGAAGTTGTACGTCGAGATGAGTTTTGCATTGGTCCTTGACGCCGCCGGGCTGGCGCAGGGTTCGGTGGCCGTTGCACGTGATGTGACCGAACGCGTCGAACGCGAGAAAGCTGCGGCGGGCAGCAAGGGGAACCCGTAGCGGCGCAAACCGGCTTTCGCACCCACTGGGTCTTCGCTCATGAAACTCTCACCTCTTGAAACCACGGCGCCCGTGGCAGGCGTCAGCAAACGGCCATGCGGATGGCCCGTGCTGCGCCTGGGCTTTCGCCCCTTCTACATCGCTGCGGCTGGCTTCGCCGTGCTTGCCGTGCCCTTGTGGTTGGCGCTGTTTCTCGGGTGGTTGTCACTCGACCTGCATGTGGCGACGCTGTTGTGGCATGCCCACGAGATGTTGTTCGGCTTTGCCGTGGCGGTCATCGTGGGCTTCCTGCTGACCGCAGGCAAGGCCTGGACCGGCCTGGCCACGCCACGTGGCGCATTTCTGGGGGCGCTGGTCGCGCTGTGGCTGGCTGCGCGCATCGCTGCGATCGTGGGCCCGTACGCGTTGTATGCCGCCCTCGATCTGGTGCTGCTGCCCGTCGTGGCCGTTGTGCTCATCGGCGTGCTGGTGCGCGCGCGCAACCACCGCAACCTGGCGCTGCCGGTCATTCTGCTGCTGCTGTCGTTGGCCAACCTGTGTTTCCACCTCGCGGCGCTCGGGGTCATCGCCGTCGAACCCATGCGCGCGCTGCACGCCGCGCTGGCGCTGGTCGTGATGATCGAGTGCGTGATGGCCGGGCGCGTGCTGCCGGCTTTCACGAACAGCGTGACGCCGGGCCTGAACCTGCGGCCGCAACCGCGCCTCGAGCAGGCCACGCTGGCGCTGACTGCTGTCGCGCTGTTGTCGTGGGTCGTGGCGGCGCCGGCCGGGTTCATCGCCGGTGCCTTCGGCCTGGCCGCAGCCGCACACCTGCGGCGCCAGTGGTCATGGCGGCCTGGCGTGACGCGCAGCCGTCCTATTCTGTGGATCTTGCATGCCGCCTACGTCTGGCTTCCGATCGGGTTCGCGCTATTGGCCCTGGCCCAGATCGGCTGGGTGAGCGTGTCGGCGGGTGTGCATGCGCTGGCGATCGGTGCCACCGGCGGGCTCATCATCGGCATGATCACGCGCACCGCGCGCGGCCACACCGGCCGGCCCTTGCAGGCGTCGAAAGCGGAGGTGTGGGCGTATGCGCTGGTGATGGCGGCTGCGCTTCTGCGTGTGCTCCTGCCGATCCTGGCGCCGCAGTGGTTCGTGCAGGCCTTGCTGGCCGCTGCGCTGGCCTGGAGTGCTGCCTTCGCCATCTACCTTGTCATCTACACGCCATGGCTGATGTCGACCCGCGTCGACGGCAAGGACGGCTGATGCCCATGCGATTCTGGCCATGACCTTCGTCGTCACCGAATCCTGCATTCGCTGCAAGTACACCGATTGTGTGGACGTGTGCCCGGTCGACGCATTTTGCGAGGGGCCGAACTTTCTGGTCATCGACCCCGACCTGTGCATCGACTGCGCAGTGTGTGTGCCCGAGTGCCCGGTGAACGCGATCTATGCGGAAGAAGACGTGCCGGGTGATCAGCAGGACTTCACGCCGTTGAACGCCGATTTGGCGCGGCAGTGGAAGCCGATCACGAAGAAGAAGAAGGCGCTGCCGGACGCCGACGCATGGGCATCGGTCAAGGACAAACGGGATCAGCTGGAGCGCTGAGCGCCCAAGCCCGTCAGCGCAAAAAAGCCCAGCGGGTTCTTGCTGATCGCCACCGAGACGATCCACGCGAAAGTCAGCATCGCTGCGATCCAGGCCGCCGCACGAATGGGCGCTGGCCGACCGGGCCGCAGGGCCAGCATGCCGAGTGCGATGTAGACCAGCAGCCCGACGATCTTCGCCGTGAGCCAGGGCGCTGCGGCGGGCGTGAGCCCGAGCGCCCATGCCAGCAGCAGCGCCGATGTCAGCAAGACCGTGTCGATGAGGTGTGGCAAGGTTTTTGCGACCCGACCGCGTGTCCATTCGGCGCCAGCGAGTGACCCCCATCCACGCGCAAAAAACCCCGTCACCGAAAGTGCCACGGCAGCTTGATGCACGGTCTTGATGACAACGTAATCCATGCGCCTGTCCTCAGCTTCGCAGATCTGTCTGGTTGTCGTGCGCTCGGTGCGACCACGCCGCACCGACCACCGTGGCGGCGAACACCATGATCGCGGCAACATTCAGGGCCGCACCGGCGCTGCGCATCGAATGCTCGAATGCGCCCAATCCGAGGCGCAGCACGAGCGACAGATGGAGTGCCAGCAACGGCACAAAGAAGAAGGGCGTGAAGCGCAACTTGATCCGGGCCACCGCCGGCAGTATCACCGGCGCATGCCCCATGATCATGCTGACGATGAAGCCGAGACCCAGCGCGTGCAGCGCCGCGTATCGCGCCGCGAAACCCAGTGCCGTCGCAGCCCAGGCCAGGCCGGCCAGCGCCAGCCAGAAGTAGCCGCCGAGCAGGCACAGCGCCATGTAGCGGCTGAGTCCGTGGCTGTGCAGGGTGCGCCGTGCAATGTCGAACACGGCCAGCCAAAGCGCGAGCAGCGTCAGCGACGCGCCGTACACCAGGCCACCGATCACCGGCATGAATGCCGACAGGCCTGCACCGAGCAGCATCGCCACCAGCACGAGATGCAGCGACCGCTGCGCCGTCGGCCGGCGCCGCATCAGGCGCGTCATCTCCAGCCGTTCGGCGGCGACCGTGACGACCAGAAATGAAAACCACCAAGGCAAGACCAGCGCACTGGCCTGACCCGCCAGACTGAGCAGGCCGCCAATGAGCCAGGCCACCGCTGCGACGAGCAGCAGCACCGTGTGATCGACTCGCTGGCGACGCACGATGACGATGCTGACGGCCACGAACACGAGGGCTGCGATGACCGCCAGCCACTTGCCTGCCTGCGCTGCGCCCAAAAGCATGCATGCGCCGGCAGCGCCCGCTGCCAACGGGGCGGCAAAGGCCCAGCGCAGCTTCACGGCCACCGCCCGTTCAAGGCTGATCACCGTGCCGAGGAAGCCGCAGATCATCAAGGGCGCATGGTCGAGCGCCGCTCGGCCGAGCCAGGCCGAATCCACGGTGCTTGGGGCAGCCAACCCGAGGCGCCAGAGGCCGCCCGCGACCCCGCCGATCAGCGAGAGCGCCACCAGCGACATCAGCAGCGGCCGGCCGATCAGAAACCGGGCTGATGGTCCGTTGGCACCGTTGGAAAGGTGCTTGCGGCGCGCAGGACTCACCATCCCATGAACCGCTTGGCGCTCAGAGACATGCGCTCCGGAGTCCACGGCGGCTCCCACACCAGGTCGACCTGGATCGACAGGTCGGGTGGAACGACACGTTCCAGCTCCGCCTCGATTTCCTGGACGATGGAATCGGCCACCGGGCAGGCTGCAGAGGTCATGGTCAGCGACACCTGCACTCGCCCGTCGCTGATTGCCACGCCATAGACGAGCCCCACATCGACGATGCTCAGGGCAACCTCGGGGTCCACCACGCGCGTCAACGCCGCGACGATTGCCGAGCGCAACGCCTCGGGCCCCGAATAGGGGAAGGGTGATTGGGGCATGTGGACTGGTTGGGTGCAGTGCGGCAAGAAGGCAGCACCACTCGCTTTCAGCGTTAGATCATCGGAAGCTCATTCAAGAGGGGGCCTTGCTGCTCACCTCAACGTAACATGTGCGCATCGTGCATCTTATGACATCCTTTCGCATGACGGGCAACGATTCGCTCCTCTTGCGGGTCGACGGTCTTCAAGGCGATCAGCGTGGCGCCTGGCGCCCGCGTGCGTTGAAAATCGACGCATGGATTTCGTCAACCTTCCGATGCTCGCGGCGGCTGCGCTGGTTTTCTTCAGCGTGCTCGCCGGCCTGTTCTCGGTGCGCATCGGGTTTTCGTTCCTGCTGGTTTTCCTGGCGGCCGGCATGCTGGCCGGCGAAGATGGTCCGGGCGGGTTTCGCTTCGACGACTTCAGGCTGAGCTTCTGGGTCGGCACCCTGGCGCTGGCGGTCATCCTGCTCGACGGCGGGATGCGCACCGCGTACGCGCGGTTTCGCACCGGCCTGCGCCCGGCGCTGCTGCTGGCCACGGTGGGCGTACTGATCTCCGCGGGAATCACCGCGATCGCGGGGGTGTGGTTCGTCGGCCTGGATTGGCGCACCGCCTTGCTGCTGGGTTCGATCGTCGGCTCGACCGATGCTGCGGCCGTGTTCGCGCTGCTGAGCCGCTCGGGCGTCACGCTCAACGAGCGCGTGGCAGCGACGCTCGAGATCGAATCGGGCATGAACGACCCGATGGCGGTTTATCTCACGGTCGCGTTCATCGCAATGCTCGTGCCCGGCGCCGCGCCCGAGTCGGCCTGGTCGACGCTGGCCTGGTCGTTCGTGCAGCAGTTCGGCTGGGGAACGCTGGCCGGGGTGGTCGGTGGTTTCGCGTGTGCCTTGTTGCTGGGAAGAATCGCCGTGCTTCGCCCTGAAGGTGGCATCCTGGGCTTGTTGATCTTCGCCGCCGGGCTGGCGGTCTTCGCTGCCACCGGGGTGGTTGGCGGTTCGGGTTTCCTGGCCGTTTACCTCTTCGGGCTGATCGTTGCCAACCGTGCTGCCTCACTGGTGGCGCCCACGCTGGCCGTGATGGATGGTTATGCCTGGCTGGCGCAGGCTGGCGTGTTCCTGTTGCTCGGCTTGCTGGTGACGCCGAGCACACTGCTCGACCACGCCGTGCCGGCGCTGGCGGTCGTGCTGACGCTGTTCTTCGTCGCCCGGCCTCTGGCGGTGTGGCTGTGCCTGCTGCCGTTTCGCTTCACCGCACGCGAGACCTGGTTCATTGCCTGGGTGGGCCTGCGCGGCGCCGTGCCGATCGTGCTGGCGCTGTTCCCGCTGCTGGCCGGCACACCGCACGCCGGCTTGCTGTTCAACATCGCATTCATGGTGGTGCTGGCCTCGCTGCTGACGCAGGGCAGCACGATCGCGCGCACCGCACGCTGGCTCGGCGTGGCCATGCCCGACCCGGCCGATGAACGCCAGGTGCGCGCAGTGTTCCGAGACTTCCCCCTCGACCCGGGCAGCAGTGTGGGCTCGGTCTGCGAATTCTACGGCTTGCCCGCGCCGGCCGAACCGTCGACGCTGCTTGGTGACTGGATGGTCGCTGAACTGCGCCGCGCACCTGTGGCCGGCGACACCGTGCAGATTGGAACCGCCACCCTCGCAGTGCGTGAGGTCGAGGCGGGAAAGATCTCGCGCATCGGCCTGGGCCTGAACGGGTGAGCGTTTCGAGTCGGCTTCAATCGCTGAAGAGCCGGGGGTTCGCCGCAATGAATCGATCGGTCCAGACGTCGATGAACGAGCGTCTGCTGCGTTTCATGTGCCACCAACCGAACACACTGATGGCGCCGGCGCCGAGGGTGTCCACGATCAGGTCCCACATCGTGTCGGTCAGCCCGGAAGGGTCACCGAACATGGGTTTTTGCATCTGCATGCCGAACCACTGATCGGCAGCGAACTCGAATATCTCCCACAGCGCGCCGACTGCAATCGCGAACACGAACATGATGACGACCAGCCACGCGCCACTCGCCCACGATCCCTGCAGGAACAGTGCGAGCAACTCCGCCGCCATGATGCCCTGCAGTGTCAGCAAGAGGCCCAAGCGCACGTGGGATTTGCGCCATCTTGGCCGCTCGGCCGTCATGGCGCCTCGGCCGGGTAGCTGACGCGCCCGCCGCGAACGCGGGCAAACGATGTCAGTCGGTGTTCCTGCAATCGTGTGGCGCTGACCACTTCGCAAGAAGCCACACCTTGCGCCAGCAGGGCGTCGGCGATCAACGATCGGTGGCAGCGCCACGGCACCGCTTCAGCACACATCAACGCCACACGATCGTGCTGCGCCAGTTCGATCAGGCCGATCAGCTCCTGGGCAAATTCCGCCGTCTGCATGTAGTCGGCATAGCCGCGGAACGACAGGTTGTGCCAGCCGGTGTTCGGCGAATCGGGCGTGGTGTGTCTGAAGCCGCCGAGCCCGCCGGCATGTGCGTAGCCGATGTCGGCGCCAGACAGTTCCCCGGGCAGCGTCTCGGCATTGAATTGCGGGTTGTGCCGTGAGCGCGGCACCGTGCGCACGTCGACCAGAACGGTGACACCCTGCGCCGCCAGCATGGCGACGAATTGCTCGATCGGCCTTGTCGAATGGCCCACGGTCAGCACGCGGCAGCGGGTCTTCTCTGTCGGTGATTCCGGTGCGCGTGTCTTCAACTCCGTCACTCCTCGCGTTGTGGGCCCTGGCTCTCCATGGACTGCCGCGGGCAAGAGTTCTTGGCGACGCGTCGATCCTGGCGTTCGCCTCGAGACTCATCCTCGCACCGTCTGACCGCTGGGCAACTACGGCGATGCCGATCGCCGCTTGCCGTGAAACTCCAGCGGGTTCAAGCGGGGCTCGATCGGGCGCAGGGAGGCGTCGTTCTGTGTTTGCAGATCAGGCCGGAGGTCGGAACCCACGGTCTTTGCCACCACGTCGGCGATCTGCGTGCAGACCCACATCTGCTTCACCAATGCTTCGACCCATAGGTTGTTGGAGCGGTTTGTCATGGCCGGTTCTCCTTGGCCGCCCGAGGCGGTAGCGCTGTGGCGCGAACCTGTCGTTCGACTCGGGCCGGAACAAGCGCTTCAAAGGCACGGCGCGCAACTCGCCGCCGGTGGATGAGATCGATCGCGGGTACTTTCATGGTGCAACTCTCCAAGTCTGCGGCGCTGCGTTACCGAGCGCAGACGCATGCGCGGGCTCGGAAATTTCCGGCCGGCAAAGGCGGGTAGATGCCCATGCCGGCCCGTGTGGTGCGGCCTCGCGCGCCGAAGCCCGGCGGGGGGTCACCTTTTGGGATGCGGCGCACAGCGCGATGCAAAAGAAGTACACGAAATGCATTTTATTGGCGCCCATGCCGGAAGGCAAGGAATCGCTGCCAAGTCGCACTGCGGCCAAGGTGTATTGAACGAGTGCAGCGCAAGTCTTGCAACGCGAGAACGCCCGTTCCCGGCGATGTCTTGCGTTTGCATGTCATTGCGGCTTCAAGTGCATGCGTGGGTCAGCACGCGTCCACCAGTTCCGCCTGCTCGATGAGTTCTCGCGGTTCCGTCGTACTGAGTGCCGCCAACGACCCCGTGTTGAGGTCAACGCGGGGCTTGCAGTGGAACGGGTTTTGGCGGGGTGCGTACACAAGTGCTTTCTTCATCTGCTGCTCCCTTTCTGCCCGCAGATCACCGCGGCTTGAAACTCACGCTGCCTGCACCTCTGAAGGCGTGCGCCATTCCGGGCCAGCTGCCAACCTTTGCCGACGCGGAACCATCGCAGTCGCCGTCTCCGGCAACGCATCGAAGCGCTCGAGAGCGTTGCGCGGGCCCGCACTGAGCCACGTTCCCGGTGACGCCATGCCGGCGTGACCACGGAGGGCGGGTTTGGGAACCACGAGGACATCGCAACTGGCGGTCGACAGCACGCGCTGCGGCACGCTTCCGAGCAGGAAGTTGCACAGGGCCGAAGGCCCGTCTTTGCCCAGCACAATGAGGTCGGCGGCGATCTCCTGCTGCCTTTGCACAGTGAGCTGCGGCGCGTCGCCATGGGCGACCGAAATCCGCACGCCGGTGAGCCCGATGGACGCCAGCATGGAGCGAATCCGCGCCCGGCTGCGTTGTCGTTCGCCGTCGCCGACCTCGCGAATGACCGCTGACGGCACATCGCTCGCCAGCATCCTGTTCATGCGTTGGGAGCCCAGCGCGTGAATCACATGAAGGGACGCTTCGGGAGCGAAGGCACGCGCGCTGCGCAGCATCGATTGAGGTTCCCTCTCAAGATCCACCGCGATCAACACGCGCTCGTAGTGTGTCTGTAGGGCCTGTCGCACCACCAGGACCGGCCGCCGCACCAGCCTCAGGACCTGCTCGGCAGCGGTGCCGAAGATCAGGCTTTTCAACAGGTTCGCGTGCTTCGATCCGATCACGAGCAGATCGAACTTTTCAGCCTTGCGACAGACGTGCTCGAGCGGGCGGCCCACCAGAACCTCTGCCGAGACGCGCAAGTCATGCTGCTCCGTCAGGTCGGCGGCCAGGCGGCCGAGCGCGGCGTGGGCGACCGCCAGCTTGTGTTCGATGGTGCAGGGCGGCGCGAACCAAGATCGTGGTCCCTTGAGCAAAGAGGGGTCGACGACATGGAGCAAGGTCAGGCGCGACTTGTGCCGGGCCGCGATGAAGGCCGCTTGCCGCACTGCGTTGTGGGCCTCGTCGGAAAAATCGGTCGTCACCAGAATGGAGTCGAGAGAAGTCATTGGAATCTCCGCAGAAAGTGGGCGCAGCAAGGTTTGCCGCGCAGCGCGCGTGTACACACCGGCTCGCGACGGCTGTCCCTCCGGGCCTGTGCAGCGCGTGGTTTTGGGTTGAAGGCGTGGCGCTTGCAGCTGTGCGCCATGCGGCACTACATCGCCTAGTCGCCGCTGGACTCGGGCTGGAAGAGCAGGGCCACCACCTCTGCCGCACCCTGGTCTCCGCTGGGCATTTGCCAACGTGCGATGGAGCCGACACGCCGACCGATCAGGCTGGCGCCGACGGGTGACAGCACAGACACAAAGCCCGCGGCTGGCTCGGCGTCGGACGGATAACAGACCGTCAGCCGATACTTCTTGCGGGTGGCCAGATCAACCAGTTCAACCTGCGAGTACATCGTCACGACGTCTGGAGAGACTTTGCGCGACGCGACAAGATCGGCCGAATCGAGAATGGCGTCGAATGCCGAATCGGGCGGCGGTGCTGACTCCTGGCCGACGCCGCGGATCAGACGCGCAAGACGAACATGATCCAGTTCAGTGAGCGTGCGCTCATCGTGTGACAAAACTTCCATGGGGCACTCCTGACGAAAACCGGTGAGCCGCTGACAAAATCGAGCGTGCACCGAAGCGCTGGGCAAGGGGCCCGGCGATCAGAAGGTTGCGCAAAAGATGGAAGTGGATCGCCGGGCTCAGGAATGTGCGGCCGGCTGGAGTAGCGGCGCTGTACCCCGACGACATGTGGCCACCACGCGCCACGCCGAGCCGGCCATGAAGGCTGCTTGCATGACGGCGTTGCTTGGCTCGATCGAGGACGCGTTGAAACTCATGAGCGCATCCTAACCGAGCCCGTGATTGCAAGCGACCTCTTGAGACAGAGGCCATGTTGTCATTGCCGATATGCGCGCGTCGCTGCGCTCGATCAACTCGTTCGGGCTCGAGAGGGCGTACGTCGATTCGCTCAGCGGCCAGAACGGCGGCACGGTCTACCGGGAGAGCCAGCCCCAAGCCGATGCATCCGCACGGTGGTCCACGATGTCCCGCACGCCGGGCAGCCTTTCTGCCGCCACGCGGGCGGCCGTGACCTCATCTGCGCACTCCACCAACCCGCGAAAGTGCACGACCCCGCTGCTTACCGTGAAACGCGATTGCGTCGGATGCCACCAGGGCTGGGATTCGAGTTCCGCGCGCAGCGCACGATGGATCGATTCGTCGTCCAGCGGCGGCTCCGCGTCTGGCGCGCTGGCGGCTGCTGCCAGCGCGCGCACCAGATCTGCGCGGCCGATGCTGCCGACCAGCACACCGGCCCTGACCACCGGCAGTCGCCGCAGGTTGTGCCTGTCGAGCAGGTTGACGACCTCCGGGATGCTCGTGTCTTCGCTGACCGATGCGACAGGGCTGATCATGATGTCGGCCACCTTGACGGCGTGCGACTCGACGTAGGTGGCGGGGCACTGCTCGCCGGTCATCAACCGCAACCACCAGGGGCGCGATGCAGGGTCGCGCTGCGTACCGATCTCATGCCGATGCATGAGGTCGGCCTCGCGCACGAGGCCGACAAGCGTTCCGTTCTCTGTCACCGGAACGACGCTGAGGTGTTCGCGCAGCATGATCGCGATCACTTCGCACAACGCCGTGCCCGGCGATACGCTGACCACCCGGGGGCTCATGATGTCGCTGACGAGCATGATCAGACTCCTCGACTGTCGATGATCGGGCCGGCTCCCCGGCCGAGACGCCTGGGCGCTTCAATCAGGGTGCCGATCAATGGTCCTAAGTATATCGCACTACGATATAATTGAACGATGGCAAATGACGCAACCCGAACCGACGGCGAGCCGATGACCGACGCCGACTATGTGCGCCTGGCTGCATTCCGCCAGGCCCTGCGCAGCTTCTTGAATTTCAGCGAGTCTGCGGCGTCGCGCATCGGCTTGACCGGGCAGCAGTACCAGGCGCTGCTGGTGGTGCGTGCCACGCCGCCGTCCAGCGAGCGCACGGTCAGTGAGCTGGCGCGCCAGTTGCTGATCAAACACCACAGCGCCGTCGGTCTGGTTGATCGGCTGGTCGATCAGGAATATCTGGTGCGCAAGCCGTCGCGCAAGGACGCGCGAAAGGTCGAGCTTCGACTCACTGCCAAAGGCACACGCGTGCTCGGCAGGTTGGCCGACATGCACCGCCACGAACTTGCGCATGCCGGCCCGCAGCTCACGGCGCTGCTGGCGCAGATTGCCCACCCCGCCAAACCGGGGACGGCACCATGACGGCCGCGTACCGCGACCTGCCACAGTTGCTGCGGGCCGTGCGGGCTTGCAGAGTCTGCGAATCGCACCTGCCATTCGGACCGCGGCCCGTGCTGCAGGCCGGCGTGGCTGCTCGCATCCTGGTGGTCGGCCAGGCGCCGGGCGCGCGCGTGCATGCCAGCGGCGTGCCGTGGGACGACGCCAGCGGCGACCGGCTGCGCGCCTGGATGGGCATCGACAAGACCATCTTTTACGACGCTGAGCGGATCGCCTTGATCCCGATGGGCCATTGTTATCCCGGCCGTGGGGTTGGCGGCGATCTGCCGCCGCGACCGGAATGTGCCGCGCTCTGGATGGCTGCGTTGCTGGCCAAGCTGCCGCGCATCGAAATGACGCTGTTGATCGGGTTGCACGCGCAGCGCCACTTTCTCGGCAACAGGCGGCAGCGCACAATGACCGAGACCCTTGCCCGTTGGCAGGACTGCGCACCGCCGTTCATGCCCTTGCCACATCCGTCGCCCCGCAACACGCCTTGGTTCAAGACCAATCCGTGGATCGAGCACGATCTGTTGCCAGCCGTGCGCAGCAGGGTTCAGCAGCTGCTCGCCGACTGACCCACACAGGAGCAAGGCATGCACAACTTTCATGTCTACCGCTACGACCCGGAAACCGGCGCGCGGCCGCGCATGCAGTCGCTGCAGATCGAGGTGGCCAACGATGACCGCATGTTGCTCGACGTGCTGATCAGGCTCAAATCAATCGACCCTTCCCTGAGCTTTCGCCGCTCATGCCGTGAAGGTGTCTGCGGTTCGGACGCGATGAACATCAACGGCAAGAATGGCCTGGCCTGCCTGACCAACATGCGCAGCCTGCCGGGCACGGTGGTGCTCAAGCCGTTGCCCGGGCTGCCCGTGATCCGTGACCTCATCGTGGACATGACCGGCTTCTTCAAGCAATACCACTCCATCAAACCATGGCTGGTCAACAACGACCCGCCGCCGGAGCGCGAGCGCCGGCAGACTCCCGTCGAACGCGACGACCTCAACGGCCTGTACGAGTGCATCCTGTGTGCCTGCTGCTCGTCTGCCTGCCCGAGCTACTGGTGGAACCCCGACAAGTACGTGGGGCCGGCGGGTTTGCTGCAGGCCTACCGCTTTCTCGTGGACAGCCGCGACCACGCTGCCGGCGAGCGGCTCGACAACCTCGAAGATCCGTACCGCCTGTTCCGATGCAGGACCATTCTGAACTGCACCGACGCGTGCCCGAAAGGGTTGAATCCGGCGCTGGCGATCAGCCAGATCCGCGGCATGCTGGCGCGGCGAGCCCTCTGAACAAGGCCGCGTGCAAGCGCGGATCAGCTTGCGCTCGAATACTTCACCGAGCACCCATAGGCCTGCGTCGTGGCGCGGCTCACTGCCTTACCGGCCATCGCTTCGCCGAGCGCCTGCGTCACGCAGTGGGTGGCCGTCTTCTTGATGTCGGCAGCGATGAGCGATCAGGGTTGCTGTGCTGGGCGCTCAGTGCGCGGCCGGCACGTCGAGCACGCCGCGCTCGATCTGGTCGCGTTCCAGTGACTCGAACAGCGCCTTGAAATTGCCCTCACCGAAACCGTCGTCGCCCTTGCGCTGGATGAATTCGAAGAACACGGGCCCGAGCATCGTTCCCGAGAAGATCTGCAGCAGCAGCCGGTTGTTGCCACCCGCCGTGCTGCCGTCGAGCAGGATCCCGCGTGTCTGCAGCTCCGCCGGGTTCTCTCCGTGCCCGGGCAGCCGCTCTTCGAGCATGCGGTAGTAGGTGGCCGGCGGCGCCTTCATCAGAGGCACACCGGCCGCACGCAGGCTGTCGACGCTCTTGAACAGGTCGTCGCTGAAGAGCGCGATGTGCTGGATGCCTTCGCCGTTGAAGGCCATCAGGTATTCCTCGATCTGCCCGGCGCCGCGCGACGACTCTTCGTTCAGCGGAATCCTGATCTTGCCGTCGGGCGCGGTCATGGCCTTGGAGGTGAGGCCGGTGTATTCGCCCTTGATGTCGAAATAGCGGATCTCGCGGAAGTTGAACAGGCGTTCGTAAAAGCTCGCCCAGTACGCCATGCGGCCGCGGTAGACGTTGTGCGTGAGGTGGTCGATCAGCTTCAGTCCGTGGCCGACCGGGTGGCGGTCGACACCGTCGATGAACTCGAAGTCGATGTCGTAGATGGCCTTGCCTTCTTCGAAGCGGTCGATCAGGTAGAGCGGTGCGCCGCCGATGCCCTTGATGGCGGGCAGGCGCAGCTCCATCGGGCCGGTGTTCATCTCGACCGGCTGGGCACCGCGCGACAAGGCCAGCTCGTAGGCCTTGTGCGAGTCCTTCACCCGAAACGCCAGGCCGCAGGCCGAAGGGCCATGTTCGGCGGCGAAGTAGCCGGCAGGGCTGCGCGGCTCGCGGTTGACGATGAAGTTGATTTCGCCCTGGCGGTACAGCACCACGTCTTTCGAGCGGTGGCGGGCCACGAGCGAGAAGCCGAGCTGCTCGAACACCGGCTCGAGCGTGCCGGCCACGGGCGCGGCGAACTCGACGAACTCGAAGCCCATCAAGCCCATCGGGTTGTCGAAAAGATCGGCCATGCGGGGCTCCTGAAAGTGGATGAAGGCTGAGTTTGCCGGATCAGGTCTTGCTGTAGTGGGTGAAGCGGTATTGCAGCCCTTGCGGCGTGCTGTGGTCTTCGCGTGATGTCTGCTTGAAACCAGCGCGGTTCCATGCGGGGAAAAAGACGTCGCCTTCGAAGTCGGCATCGATCTCGGTCAGCGCCAGCTCGTCGGCCAGCGGCAAGGCCTGAGCGTAGATTTGCGCACCGCCGATCACGAACGCCTTGGGCTCGCCGGCCACGCTGGCCAGTGCGGAGGCGAGCGAAGCTGCCGTTTCGGCGCCGTCGGCTTGCCACGAGGTATTGCGCGTGATCACGATGTTGCGGCGCTGCGGCAGCGGCCGGCCGATCGAGTCCCAGGTCTTGCGGCCCATGATCACCGGGCAGCCGAGCGTGAGCTTCTTGAAGCGCGGCAGGTCACCCGGCAGTTGAACGAGCAACTGGTTGTTCTTGCCGATCGCACCGTTGCGGGCGACGGCGGCGATCAGGCACAGGGAAGGGCGGTTCATGGCGGCGATTGTGGCAGCGCCGCCGCAGGTACTTCAGCCCGGCGAGGCCGCCTCGCGGCCGCGCGCGAAGTGCTGCTGCATCAGCTGCAACACCCGCGGCCCGTTGCGTGCCTTCAGCGCCACCATGATCTGGCGGTGCTCTTTCAGCGAGGCTTCGAGCCGGCCCTGTTTGAAGAGTGAATGGTGGCGGTTGAGCTTCATCACCTTGCGCAGGTCGGCCACGAGCTGCATGCGCCAGCGGCTGTCGGCGATCTCGAGCAGGCGCATGTGGAAGCGCTCGTTCGCGACGAAGAAGCGGTCGCGCTCGGTCACGCTCGCCTCGAGCTTCTGGTGCAGCGCGTCGAGCTCGGCCAACTGCGCTTCGGTGGCGTTGCCGGCCACCGCGACGGCGGCATCGCTCTCCAACAGCGCCAGCAGGTGGTAGACCTCGGCCAGGTCGCGCTCGGAAACTTCGGTGACGTAAGCACCGCGCCGCAGTTTCATGGTGACCAGGCCTTCGGAGGCCAGCACCTTCAGCGCTTCGCGCAACGGCGTGCGGCTGATGCCGAATTCCGCCGTGAGCAACTGCTCGTCGATCCAGCTGCCGGGCGCCAGACTGTGCGACATGATCCTTGAGCGAAGCTGCTCGGCCACCTGTTCGTAGAGCGCGCCTTGCGGCAGGCGCGCTGCGGCCGAGCCGCGCGGGCCGGCGGCGGGGGGTGCAGTCTGTGCTCTGGGGGCGGCCATCGGTTGGGTCAGATTCTCGCGGGATGCGGTGCAAGCTCGGTGAAAGCCATTGGCTCGAGAATTTATCTGAAGCTATAATTCAATTTTGCATTATGACCGACGCGGTTCACTCCGTCCACCCCCCAACGAAGCCGGCGCCGAGGCCCACGCTCCGCCGATGCTCGCGGGGCTGGCAGCGAGCGCTCGAACCGATTGACGCGGTGCGGCCGATGCGCGCATCCTCACAGGCCCGAAAGGGGCACCATGGCTGACGAACCTCTTCTCAACTCCGAATCGTTGACTGCCTGGCAGAAGGCGGCTGCGAAATCGGCGCCCGGCGCTGACGTGAACGCGCTGAACTGGGTCACGCCCGAAGGCATTGCGGTCAAGCCGCTGTACACGGCCGCCGATCTGGCCGGCTTGCAATACACCGACACCTTGCCCGGCTTTGCACCGTTCTTGCGCGGCCCGCAGGCCACGATGTATACGGTGCGGCCGTGGACGATCCGCCAGTACGCGGGATTCTCAACCGCCGAAGCGTCGAACGACTTCTATCGCAAGGCCTTGGCCGCCGGCGCGCAGGGCGTGAGCGTGGCTTTCGACCTGGCCACCCACCGCGGCTACGACAGCGACCACCCGCGCGTCACCGGCGACGTGGGCAAGGCGGGCGTGGCGATCGACAGCGTCGAAGACATGAAGATCCTGTTCGGCGGCATTCCGCTCGACAAGGTCAGCGTGAGCATGACGATGAACGGCGCGGTGCTGCCAGTGCTTGCCGGCTACGTGGTGGCGGCCGAAGAGCAGGGTGTGTCGCAAGACAAGCTCAGTGGAACGATCCAGAACGACATCCTCAAAGAGTTCATGGTTCGCAACACTTATATCTTCCCGCCCGAGCCGAGCATGCGGGCCATCGGCGACATCATCGAGTACACGGCAAAGAACATGCCGAAGTTCAACTCGATCTCGATCTCGGGTTACCACATGCAGGAAGCTGGCGCGAACCAGGCGCTCGAACTTGCATTCACGCTGGCCGATGGCCGCGAGTACGTGAAGGCCGCGCTCGCCAAGGGCCTTGATGTGGACGAATTCGCCGGGCGGCTCAGCTTCTTCTGGGCCATCGGCATGAATTTCTACCTCGAAGTGGCCAAGATGCGCGCGGCGCGGCTGCTGTGGTGGAAGATCATGAAAAGCTTCGACGCCAAGAACCCGAAGAGCCTGATGCTGCGAACGCACTGCCAGACCTCGGGCTGGTCTCTGACCGAACAAGACCCGTACAACAACGTCGTGCGCACCACGATCGAGGCGATGGCCGCGGTGTTCGGTGGCACGCAGTCGCTGCACACCAACGCGCTCGACGAAGCGATCGCGCTGCCCACCGAGTTCAGCGCGCGCATCGCCCGCAACACGCAACTCATCATCCAGGAAGAGACGCACATCACGAACGTGGTCGACCCCTGGGCGGGCAGCTACATGATGGAAAAGCTGACGCAGGACATGGCCGACAAGGCCTGGGCGATCATCGAAGAGGTCGACGCGATGGGCGGCATGGTCAAGGCGGTCGACAGCGGCTGGGCCAAGCTGAAGATCGAAGCGAGTGCGGCCGAGAAGCAGGCGCGCATCGATTCCGGCAAAGACGTGATCGTGGGCGTCAACAAGTACAAGCTCGGCAAGGAAGACTCGATCGAGACGCTCGACATCGACAACGTGATGGTGCGCGAGAACCAGGTCGCGCGGTTGAAAGCGTTGCGCGCGGCGCGCGACATGACAGCGACGCAGGCGGCGCTCGATGCACTGACGGCCTGCGCCGAAAGCGGCGAAGGCAACCTGCTCGATCTGAGCATCAAGGCCGTGCGCTTGCGCGCGACCGTTGGCGAGATTTCCGATGCGCTCGAAAAAGTCTGGGGGCGCCACCGCGCCGATACACAAAAGGTGACCGGTGTGTACGCAGCAGCCTATGACAGCGCCGACGGGTGGGACAAGCTCAAGGCCGAGATCGACACCTTCGCCGAAGAGCAGGGCCGCCGCCCGCGCGTGATGATCGCCAAGCTCGGCCAGGACGGCCACGACCGCGGCGCCAAGGTGGTGGCCACCGCGTTCGCCGACCTGGGGTTCGACGTCGACATGGGACCGCTGTTCCAGACCGCCGAAGAGTGCGCGCGCCAGGCGATCGAGAACGACGTGCACGCGGTCGGCGTGAGTACGCTCGCGGCAGGCCACAAGACGCTGGTGCCGGCGATCATCGAGTCGCTGAAGGCGCAAGGTGCCGACGACATCATCGTGTTCGTCGGTGGCGTGATTCCGCGCCAGGACTACGACTTCTTGTATGCCGCGGGTGTGAAGGGCATCTACGGCCCGGGCACGCCGATCCCGGCGAGTGCGAAAGACGTGCTCGAGCAGATCAGGGCCAGCGTCACCAAGGCTTGAGCGCGCAGTGACCTTGAACACCGTCGATCAGGTTCTGGCAGACGGCGTGCGGCGCGGCGAGCGGCGTGCGCTCGCCAAGACCATCACGCTGCTGGAATCGACGCGCAGCGATCACCGGCTGCGCGCCGACGCCTTGCTCAACATGCTGCTGCCCGACACCGGCAAGGCGATGCGCCTGGGCATCTCTGGCGTGCCGGGTGTCGGAAAGTCGACCTTCATCGAAGTGCTGGGCCTGGCACTCATCAAGGCCGGCCACCGCGTGGCGGTGCTCGCCGTCGATCCGTCGTCGAGCCTGTCGGGCGGCTCGATCCTCGGCGACAAGACGCGCATGGAACTGCTGTCGGTGAACGAAGCCGCCTACATCCGCCCGAGCCCCGCTTCGGGCACGCTGGGCGGCGTCGCCGAGAAAACACGCGAGGCGATGCTGGTGTGCGAGGCCGCGGGCTACGACGTGGTGATCGTCGAAACGGTGGGCGTCGGCCAGAGCGAAACCGCCGTGGCCAGCATGACCGACATGTTCGTGCTGCTGCAGTTGCCCAATGCCGGAGACGATCTGCAGGCGATCAAGAAGGGCGTGATGGAACTGGCCGACCTGGTCGTCATCAACAAGGCCGACATCGACCCCGATGCGGCGAGCCGCGCCGAGGCGCACATCAGAGGTTCGTTGCGTCTTTTCGGCGGCCACGGCGACGACACGCACTGGTCGCCGCGCGTGATGCGGATGAGTGCGCTGAAGAGCCAGGGTATCGATGCCTTCTGGTCCGGCGTCGAAGAATTCCACTTCAAACGTCACGCGACGGGCGAGTTCGATGCTCGCCGCAAGCAGCAGGCACTGGCCTGGATGTGGGACATCGTGCACGCCCGCCTGAACGCCGAATTTCGCCAACACGCGGCAGTGCGCGGCGCGCTGCCGCAAGCGGTACGCGACGTGAGCGAGGCGCGCGTCGCGCCCTCGGCGGCCGCGCGCGCCTTGCTGAACCTTTTCGAAAATCCAACAAGGTAGACCCACATGCACGACATCATCCAGCAGCTCGAAGCCAAGCGCGCCAAGGCGCGACTGGGCGGCGGCGAAAAGCGCATTGCCGCTCAGCATGGCAAAGGCAAACTCACTGCGCGCGAGCGACTCGATCTGCTGCTCGACGAAGGTACCTTCGAAGAGTGGGACATGTTCGTCGAGCACCGCTGCCACGACTTCGGCATGGAAGGCAACCGCCCGCCGGGCGACGGCGTGGTCACCGGCTACGGCATGATCAATGGCCGCCTCGTGTTCGTCTTCAGCCAGGACTTCACCGTGTTCGGCGGCGCCTTGAGCGAAGCCCACGCCGAGAAGATCTGCAAAGTGATGGACCAGGCGATGAAGGTCGGCGCGCCGGTGATCGGCCTGAATGATTCGGGCGGTGCGCGCATCCAGGAAGGGGTTGCTTCGCTCGGCGGTTATGCCGAGGTGTTCCAGCGCAACGTGATGGCCTCAGGCGTGGTGCCGCAGATCAGCATGATCATGGGCCCGTGCGCTGGCGGTGCGGTGTACTCGCCGGCCATGACCGACTTCATCTTCATGGTGAAAGACAGCTCGTACATGTTCGTCACTGGCCCCGAGGTGGTGAAGACGGTCACGCACGAAGAGGTGACGGCCGAAGACCTGGGTGGCGCGTCTGCCCACACCACCAAGAGCGGCGTGGCCGACCTGGCCTTCGACAACGACGTGGACGCGCTGGCGATGCTGCGCCGCTTCTTCAACTACCTGCCGCTGAACAACCGCGAAAAGGCGCCGGTGCGCCCGTCGAGCGACCCGGCCGATCGCGGCGACCTGTCGCTCGACACGCTGGTGCCCGACAACCCGAACAAGCCCTACGACATGAAGGAGCTGATCGTGAAGACCGTCGACGACGGCGACTTCTTCGAACTTCAGCCCGACTATGCGAAGAACATCGTGATCGGCTTCGGCCGCATGGATGGTCAGGCGGTCGGCATCGTCGCCAACCAGCCTTTGGTGCTGGCGGGTTGCCTCGACATCAAGAGCAGCATCAAGGCGGCGCGCTTCGTGCGCTTCTGCGATGCCTTCAACATTCCGGTGTTGACCTTCGTCGACGTGCCTGGCTTCATGCCCGGCACGGCGCAGGAATACGGCGGCATCATCAAGCACGGCGCCAAGCTGCTCTATGCCTATGCCGAGTGCACGGTGCCGAAGATCACGGTGATCACGCGCAAGGCCTACGGCGGCGCGTACGACGTGATGAGCTCCAAGCACCTGCGCGGCGACGTGAACTTTGCCTGGCCCAACGCCGAGATCGCGGTGATGGGCGCCAAAGGTGCGGTCGAGATCATCTTCCGCGAAGAGAAGGGCGACCCGGTGAAGCTCGCCGCGCGCGAGGCCGAATACAAGGCCAAGTTCGCGAATCCCTTCGTGGCCAGCGCGCGGGGTTACATCGACGACGTGATCCAGCCCCACGAAACGCGCAAGCGCATCTGCCGCTCGCTCGTGATGCTGCGCGACAAGAAGGTCGACGACCCGTGGCGCAAGCACGGCAACATCCCCCTTTGAGCATTCAGGAGAACAAGAACATGTTTACGAAGATCCTGATTGCCAACCGTGGCGAGATTGCTTGCCGGGTCATCAAGACCGCGAAGAAGATGGGCATCAAGACGGTGGCGGTGTATTCCGAAGCCGATCGCGACGCCCTGCACGTGGAGCTGGCGGACGAAGCCGTTTTCATCGGCCCGGCACCGAGCCGCGAGTCCTACCTGGTCATGGACAAGATCATCGCGGCCTGCAAACAGACCGGCGCGCAGGCCGTGCACCCGGGCTACGGTTTCCTGAGCGAGAACGCCGAGTTCTCGCGCCGGGTTGAAGAAGAAGGCATCGTCTTCATCGGCCCGAAGCACGCGTCGATCGCGGCGATGGGCGACAAGATCGAGTCGAAGAAGTTGGCGGCGGCGGCGAAGGTCAACACCATCCCCGGCCACAACGCCGCGATCGAACGCGCGGAAGACGCGGTCGAGATCGCGAAGGGCATCGGCTACCCGGTGATGATCAAGGCGTCGGCCGGTGGTGGTGGCAAGGGCTTGCGCGTGGCCTTCAACGACAAGGAGACCTTTGAGGGCTTCACGTCGTGCCGCAATGAAGCGCGCAACAGTTTCGGCGACGACCGCGTGTTCATCGAGAAGTTCGTCGAGGAGCCACGCCACATCGAGATCCAGTTGCTCGGTGACGGCCACGGGCACTGCGTTTACCTGTGGGAGCGCGAGTGTTCGATCCAGCGCCGCCACCAGAAGGTGATCGAGGAAGCGCCGAGCCCGTTCCTCGACGAGACCACGCGCAAGGCCATGGGTGAGCAGGCGGTGGCGCTCGCCAAGGCCGTGAACTACCAGTCTGCCGGCACGGTCGAGTTCGTGGTCGGCAAGGACAAGAGCTTCTACTTCCTCGAGATGAACACGCGGCTGCAGGTTGAGCACCCGGTGACGGAGAGCATCACCGGGCTCGACCTCGTGGAGCAGATGATTCGTGTGGCAGCGGGTGAGAAACTCGCCTTCACGCAGGAACAGATTCCACGCAAGGGCTGGGCGATCGAATGCCGCATCAATGCCGAAGACCCGCTGCGTGGTTTCTTGCCGAGCACCGGCCGGCTCGTTGCGTTCCAGCCACCGGTGCAGACGATGCACGCGTCGTTGCCGGCGCCCGCTGACGGCGGCGTGCGCGTCGACACCGGCGTCTACGAAGGCGGCGAGATCCCGCTGTACTACGACTCGATGATCTGCAAGCTGATCGTGCACGGCGCCGACCGCACACAGGCTATCGGCAAGATGCGCGACGCGCTCGATGCTTTCGTGATCCGCGGCATCTCGAGCAACATCCCGTTCCAGGCGGCGCTGCTCGCGCATCCGAAGTTCGTGTCGGGCGACTTCAACACCGGCTTCATCGCCGAGCAGTACCCAAAGGGCTTCACCCGCGCTTCGGTGCAGCACGACGACCCGTCCTTCCTGCTGGCCCTGGCCGTGGCGATGAACCGCCGTGTGCTCGCGCGCTCGGCCGGCATCAGCGGGCAACTGCCGGGCCACGAGTTGCAGGTGGGTGAAGACTATGTGGTCGTGCAGACCGATGCCGGTGGTGCGCGCCTTGAGGCACCCGCAAAAGTGCAGGTCGATGGCGCGCTGTTCCGCGTGGCGGTTGGTGGGCGCGCGTACGCGCTTCGTTTCACCGGCCCGTTGCGCGATGTGGCGGTGCGCGGCTTCGTGGGCGACACGCCGTTCGGTGCCCAGATCGAGCGGCTCGCGCTCGCCTACCGCGTCACGCACCACGGCGCACAGGTCGAGGTGCGCGTGCTGTCGCCACGTGCGGCGGCGCTGAACGCGCTGATGCCCTTCAAGGCGCCGCCCGACCTGTCGAAGTTCCTGATCTCGCCGATGCCGGGCCTGCTCGTCGATGTGGCGGCTCAGCCGGGGCAAACGGTGCGGGCCGGCGAAAAGCTGGCGGTGATCGAGGCGATGAAGATGGAGAACATTCTCGTCGCCACGCAAGACTGCGTGGTCGCCCAGGTGAAGGCAGCCAAAGGCGAGAGCCTCGCTGTCGATCAGGTCATCATGGAATTCGAATGAGAACCCGATGAGAACCCAGCGATGACGACAAGACCATTCAAGGTGCTGGGCATCCAGCAGGTGGCGATCGGTGGCCCGAGCAAAGCCCGGCTGCGCACGCTGTGGGTCGAGAAGTTCGGCCTCGATGTCACTGGCAACTTTCGCTCCGAGCGCGAGAACGTCGACGAAGACATCTGTGCGATGGGCGCGGGCGCGTTCAAGGTCGAAGTCGACCTGATGGAGCCGATTGATCCGAACGCCAAACCGGCGGTGCACACCACCCCGTTGAACCACATCGGCCTGTGGGTCGACGACCTGCCGCGCGCCGTGGAATGGCTCGCGGCGAACGGCGTGCGCTTCGCGCCGGGCGGCATTCGCAAGGGTGCGGCAGGTTTTGACATCTGCTTCGTGCACCCGAAGAGCAACGACGAATTTCCGGTCGGTGGCGAAGGGGTGTTGATCGAGCTGGTACAGGCTCCACCTGATGTCATCAGCGCGTTCGCAGGGTTGGCAGCATGACGGTTCGAGAAATCCTGAAGATGGGCGACCCTCGCCTGCTGCGTGTGGCGCAGCCGGTGAGCACTTTCGGCACGCCCGAGCTGCACGCCCTGATCGACGACCTGTTCGAGACCATGCACGCCGTCAACGGTGCCGGGCTGGCGGCGCCGCAGATTGGCGTTGACCTCGCGCTGGTGATCTTCGGTTTCAAACAGAACACACGCTACCCCGACGCGCCACCGGTGCCCGAGACGGTGCTGATCAATCCCGTCATCACCCCATTGGCCGATGACGAAATCGAGGGTTGGGAAGGTTGCCTGTCGGTGCCGGGCCTGCGCGGCGTGGTGCCTCGGCTGGCGCGCATCCGCTATGCCGGTTTCGACCCGCAGGGCCGACCGATCGAGCGTGAAGCCGAGGGCTTTCACGCCCGCGTGGTGCAGCACGAGTGCGATCATCTGATCGGCAAGCTTTACCCCATGCGCATTCGCGATTTCAGCCGTTTTGGCTTCACGAGCGTGCTGTTCCCCGGGCTCGACGCGGGTGACGACGACTGATCTCGCGTGTTGCCGTTGTGTAAACGAGCGTTTCTCCTACTGTCTTCGGGTCGGCGGCAGACTCCCCAGCGGCGTTGAATCGGGGCAGCATGCGGCCGCAAGCCGGCGCCAACGCAGTCGGGTGCCTCGCGCCTCACAGGAGTTCAACACCATGACGTTCACACCACGACGATTCTTCGGCCTGACGGGCGCGCTCATCATCGCCGCTGCCAGCCTGTTGCTCGCCTTCGGCGCGCGCGCCCAGTCGACTGGCGAAGTCGACCCGCCGGGCCGCGTGGCTCGGCTGTCTGAATTGAACGGGCAGGTCTGGCTGTACAACCCCGACACGGCCGAGTGGGTCAGCGCTGATCTCAACCGCCCGCTCACGAACGGCGACCGCCTGGCCACCGACCCCGGTGCGCGAGCCGAACTGCAGGTGGGCTCGACCATCCTGCGGCTCGATGCGTCGTCGGAACTCGAAGTGCTTCAGCTCGACGACGACATCATCTCGCTGCAGCTTCATGGCGGCAGCATGACCGCGCGCGTGCGCAACCTCACCGACGCCGGCGAGGTCGACGTTCAAACCGAAGAAGGCCGCTTCGCACTGCAGCGCGCCGGCCGCTACCGCATCGACCGCGACCGCCCTTCGAGCCTCCTCACGGTCTACACCGGCGAGGCAGCCTACGAAGGCGCCAACAGCGCATTGACCGTGAACCAGGGCCAGCGCGCCGAGTTCTGGCTCGATTCGAGCAACGCTGCTCAATACAGCGTCAGCTCGCCAGTGAGCGACGATTTCGCGGCCTGGAACAGCGAACGTGATCGGCTGGCCGACCGCGTCGTTGCGCCACGCTACGTTTCGGCCGAGATGACCGGCGTCGAAGAACTTGACCGCTATGGCAGCTGGGACCAGAACACCGAGTACGGCGCGCTGTGGGTGCCGCGTGGCGTGGCGGCAGGCTGGGCGCCCTACAGCAGCGGCCACTGGGCCTATGTGCGGCCCTGGGGCTGGACCTGGGTCGACGACGCCCCTTGGGGTTTCGCACCGTTCCACTATGGCCGCTGGGTCTACTACCGCAACAACTGGGGCTGGGCGCCGGGCACACGCGTGGCGCGGCCGGTGTATGCGCCGGCGCTGGTGGCGTGGGTGGGCGGGCCGCGCGCGAGCGTGTCGGTCAACATCGGCGGCGGGCCGGCCGTGGGTTGGTTCCCGCTCGCACCACGCGAGGTCTATGTGCCGGGCTACCGCGTCAGCCCGCGCTACGTGCAGAACATCAACATCACGAATGTCACCAACGCCAGCAGCATCACGGCGGTCATCAACAACCCGCGCGCGCCGCGCGAGTTTGGCAACCGGCGCTTTCCGAACGCCCTGACGGTCGTGCCAGCCGCCGTGATGACGGAGCGCCGGCCGGTCGCGCCGGCCGCGGCGCAATTGCGCAACACACCTTGGGTGCGTGACATGGCCCGCGAACCGCGCCGAGGCGAGGTGGTGGTCACGGCACCGATTGCCGCGCCCAGGGCGCCAGTGCAGGCGAACGAACGCCGCCCGGTAGCGCCGCCCCCCGGCACGGCGGGGAACGTGCGCGCGCCGCGTGACGGCTTGCCGCCGCGCGGAGGCGAACCTGGCCGCGCACCTGGGCAGGCGCAAGACGGAGGGCGTGGTGCAGATCGTGGTGACCGCAGGCCCGGCCAGCGTGAGGAGGCTGGCCGCCCCGATCCATCGCCGAATCGGCCGGTGGGCGCAGGGCCTGGTGCGCCAGCAGCGCCCGCGGCTGTCGGCACGCCGAACGCTCCGCCCACGAATGCCGCACCCACGCAGCGGCCGGCGAACGAGCCGCCATTGCGTCGCCCAGGTTCCGGTGCGGGCGACGACCGCCGCGGGCCCGGGCGCGAGATGATTCCAGCGCCGGCGCCGGCGCCAGCACCTGCGGCTGCGCCGAGCCCGGCTCCCGCGGCCGTGGCGCCGGTGCGCCCGGCGGTGCAGCCTCAGCCCGTGGCACCCGTGGCACAACCGCGGCCGGTGGCGCCACCTGCCCGCCCGGCGCCACCGCGTGAGGCTGCCGAGCGGCCTGGCGCGGCGGCACCCGCGGCCGAAGCGCCGGGCCGTCGCCCGCCGGCGCAGCGGCCGCAAGCGCCAGTCGAGGAGCGCCGGCAGGCCCCGCGCGCCGAATCACCAGCGGCCGCGGCACCGCGGCCGCCGCAGCGGCCTGAACCCGCTGCTGCGCCGAGGCCTGTCGAAGCGCCGGCCAGGCCTGCCGCCGAAGCCCCGAGACCAGTAGCGCCCGACGCACGCCGCCCCGAGCCGCCGCAACGTGCCCGCGCCGAGTCGGCGCGCGATGAACGCCGCGAAGAAAAGCAGGGCCGCGACCGCGCCGACCGGAAGGACAACTGAAGCGCCGCCGGCTCAGCGCAGCAAAGGCTCCAGCGCTGGCCAAATGTTGTCGAGGATCAGCGGGTGCGCCGCCGCCTTCGGGTGGATGCGATCAGGCTGGAACATCTCGGCCGCTTCGGGCCCGTCGGCCACGCCCTTCAGCATGAAGGGCACGAGGGCGGTGCCCTCGGCTTTCGCCACCGAGCCGAACACCGCGAAGAACTGGTCGGTGTACTGGCGCCCGTAGTTCGGTGGCACCTGCACACCGAGCACCAGCACCTTGGCGCCGGCTGCTTTGGCGGCGCGCGCCATCTGCGCGAGGTTGTCGCGGCTCGTGTCGAGCGGCAGGCCGCGCAGCGCGTCGTTGCCGCCGAGTTCGAGTATCACGACCGCAGGCCGATGCAGGCGCAGCAACTGCGGCAGGCGCGAGCGGCCACCCGAAGTGGTGTCGCCGCCGATGCTGGCGTTGACCACGCTGGCGGCGATCTTCTTCTGCGCGATCCGCGCTTCGAGCAACGCGACCCAGCCGCTGCCACGCGTCAAGCCGTATTCGGCCGAAAGGCTGTCACCGACCACCAGCACCACCTTGTTCCCGCGCGGCCCACCGGTGGCTGCCGCGGCAAGCTGCGCACGTGTGGGCAAGGGCAAGGCCAGTGCCGTCGCGATGCCAAGCACGCTAAAGTGCGCGAGCCATTGGCGGCGCGCCGATCTCTTCGAAGAAAGCACAAGCTCATTCATGTCTTCTGAACCCATCATCGCGGTCGAGCGTGTCACCAAACAAGTGCAGGACTCCACCGGCACCTTGACGATTCTCCATGAGATCGATTTCACCCTGGCCGCGCGCCAGTCGGCGGCGATCGTGGGCGCTTCGGGTTCGGGCAAGAGCACGCTGCTGTCGATCATCGCCGGGCTGGACACGCCGACCACCGGCACCGTCAAGCTCGCCGGCACCGACCTTTTTGCCATCGACGAAGACGCGCGCGCAGCGGTGCGTGCAGCCAAGGTGGGGTTCGTGTTCCAGAGTTTCCAGCTGCTCGGCAACCTGAATGCACTGGAAAACGTGATGCTGCCGCTCGAACTGCAGGGCCGCAACGACGCACGCGCAATGGCGACCGAGATGCTCAAGCGGGTCGGCCTGGGCGAGCGCTTGCGCCACTACCCGAAGGTGTTGTCGGGTGGCGAGCAGCAGCGTGTGGCATTGGCCCGCGCCTTCGTCGTGCAGCCTGCCTTGCTGCTCGCCGACGAACCCACCGGCAGCCTCGATTTCGCCACCGGCGAGACCGTGATGGCGCTGATGTTCGAGCTGAACCGCGAAGCCGGCACGACGCTCGTGCTGGTCACCCACGACCGCAGCATCGCCGCGCGCTGCGATCGGCAACTGCGCATCGAGGCCGGCCGCGTGGAAGCCGAAGCGATGACCTGAACAGAAAACAACAAGGGCGCCATCGGCGCCCTTGTGGCAGTAGCGAAGCGTTCAGTTCACGAAGCGCTCAATTGCTGAACTTGTAGTCCGTCTTCGCCTTGGCCCTGATCTCGTCGCGGAACGCTGTCATCTTCTGCTGTTCCAGGCGCTGCTTGATCTGCGCCTTCACTTCTTCGAGCGGCGGGAACGTGGCCTCGCGCGTGTCTTCGAGCTTGATGATGTGGTAGCCGAATTGCGTCTTCACCGGCTCTTGTGTCATCTCGCCTTTCTTGAGCTTGACCATGGCCTGCGAGAACTCGGGAACGAAGCCGCCAGGGGCCGCGAAATCGAGGTCGCCGCCATTGGCGCCCGAGCCGGTGTCTTTCGAGTTCTTCTTCGCCAGCTCTTCGAAGTTGCCACCGGCCTTGATCTGTTTGATCAGCGCCACGGCTTCGTCTTCCTTCTCGACCAGGATGTGGCGCGCGCGGTATTCGGTGCCGCTCGCCTGGGCCTTGAACTTGTCGTACTCGGTCTTGATCTCGGCGTCGGTGATCTGGTTCTTCTTCGCGTTGTCGGCCATCAGCGCCTGCATCAGCACGGCCTGGCGCGCCTGCTCCATCTGCTGCTTGTATTCGGCCGAACCGGCCAGGCCGCGCTTCTCGGCTTCCTGGGTGAAGATCTCGTCCATCACGACCTTGTCGCGCACACGCTGGTCGAGGTCGGGCGGCAGTTGCTGGTTCTGCGCCGCGGCCTGGGCCTGGATCTGCTTGATGAAGGAATCGACCCGCGCCTTGGGCACGGCCTTGCCGTTGACGATGGCGATGTTCTGCGCCTGCGCTGCCAGCGGCAGGGCCAGCGTCGCGCACAGCAGCAGGATCTGCGACGCGTTGGCGGAAAAACTCTTCTTCATGGGCAAATGCCTTTCAACGAACATGACGGTGCGGGAAGGTTCACGCTGGCGCCGAGCCCAGGGGCTGCGGTGGTGCGGGAATCAAGGGGGGGTGAATCAGGGCTCGCCCGGGGCGCGGGCATCGATGGCGAGAGCGTGGATGCCACGCTGCATGAGCAAGTTCAAGGAATCATATACGAGCCGATGCCGGGCAAGGCGTGACAAACCGTTGAAGCGCGCGCTGACCACGCGCACGCTGAAGTGGCGGCCTTCGCGCGCGCCGGCATGGCCCGCGTGCAGGTGGCTGTCGTCTTGAACGTGGAGCGTCAGCGGCTGCAGCGCTGCGCTCAATTCGGCTTCGATGTCAGCGGCACGAACGTTCATCGGAGTCATTTCATGGAGCCTGATCGGGGGCGGTCGCACCCTCGGCTTCGGGTTTGATGTGGCGGCTCAGGTACAAGCCCTGTCCCAGCATGAACACGAGCATCAGGCCGGTTGCGCCGAACGCCTTGAAGGTGGCCCAGGTCGAGGTGGAAAAACTGTAGGCCACGTACAGGTTCAGCAAGCCCATCAGGCCGAAGAAGGCGACCCACGCAAAATTCAGCCGCTGCCACACGCTGGTGGGCAGTTCGAGCTGGTCGCCGATCAGCGACTGCAGCAGGTTCTTGCGGAACACGACCTGGCTGACCCAGAAGGTCAGGCCCATCGCCCAGTACAGCACGCTCGGCTTCCACTTGATGAAGGTCGGGTTGTGGAACCAGATCGTGGCGCCGCCCAGCACCACCACCAGAACAAAGGTGATCCAGAGCATCAGATCGGGTTTTTTGCCACGCGCGAAGATCACGCCGATCTGCACCAGCGTGGCGATGATCACCACCACGGTGGCGAGCAGCACCGGCGCTTCATCGACGCCCACCACGCCGCCAGACACGACGCTGCCGAAATGTTCGGTGGCGAAGGTGGCGGCCCAGTCCTTGTGGCCCTCGGCGTACTTGAAGGTGCCGAAGAAGAGCAGCAGGGGCAGAAAGTCGAGCAGCAGCTTCATGAAAGTGTGGTGGCGCGCGAGGCCGCCCTGCAAGTTATTTCGGGGCGAAGTCTATCGCGGCCGAGTTGATGCAGAAACGCTCGCCAGTGGGCTCGGGCCCGTCTTCGAACACATGGCCCAGGTGCGAGCCGCAGTTGTTGCAGCGCACTTCCACGCGCACCATGCCGTGGGTCTTGTCGACGATGCGCTCGACCACTTCGCTGTTGATCGGCTCGAAGTAGCTCGGCCAGCCGCAACCGGCATCGAATTTGGTGTCTGACTTGAACAGCGGCGTGCCACAACCGACGCAGTTGTAGTTGCCGTCACTCCAGTGGTCCCAGTACTTGCCGGTGAACGGCCGCTCGGTCGCCGCTTTGCGTGCGACTTCGAACTGCATCGGGTCGAGCTGGGCACGCCACTCGGCGTCGGTTTTCTTGACCTTGCGGTCTTTGTCGTCAATACCACTCATGATGAACAGGACACCTCGATGGTTTGGGCCCACTCGGGCGGGAAGCCGGCGTCGGCTGCGGTCGCGCCGGCGGGTTCTTCGTCGAACGGCCGCTGCAGAACTTTCAGCAGGCGTTCGGTCTCGGTGAAATCACCGGCCTGGGCGTTTTGGATGGCCACTTCGGCCAGATGGTTCCGCAGCACGAATCTGGGGTTGACGCGGTTCATGCGCGAGGCCCGTTCGGCATCGGCGCTCATCTCGCCGCGCAGCCGCTCGGCGTAACGAAGCCCCCAGGCGTCGAAGGCCTCGCGGTCGAGGAACAGGTCGCGCAGCGCACCGTTCGGCGCGCCAGGTGCGCTGTCGAACCCCGCCAAACGACGGAAGGTGATTGTGAAGTCGGCCTTGTCGGCGGCCATGCGCTTGAGCAGGTCGTCGATCAAGCGCTGGTCGCCGTCGTCGCTCGTCTGCAGCCCGAGCTTGGCCGACCAGCGCCGCAGCATCGCTTGCGAATACGCCGCCTTGTAGGTTTCGAGCGCGGCCAGGGCCAGATCGGAATCGCCGATCAGCGGCAGCAGCGCCTGCGCCAGAGCGTGCAGGTTCCAGAACCCGACGTTCGGCTGGCGCGCCCAGGCGTAGCGGCCCTGGTGATCAGAGTGATTGCAGATGTGGCCGGGGTCAAAAGCGTCGAGAAAACCGAACGGGCCGTAGTCGATGGTCAGGCCAAGGATCGACATGTTGTCGGTGTTCATCACGCCGTGGCAGAAGCCCGTGGCCTGCCAGTCGGCCATCAACTCGGCGGTGCGCAGCGTCACCTGCTCGAGCAGCGCGACGACCGGGTGGGCGGCGTCGCGGCAGGCCGGGAAGTGGTTGTCGATCACGAAGTCGGCCAGGCGCTTCAGCTCGGTGTGCTGGTCGTGGTGCGAGAAGTGCTCGAAATGGCCGAAACGGATGAAACTCGGCGCCAAACGGGTGAGCACGGCCGCGGTCTCGATCTGCTCGCGCCGAACCGGCAGCTTCGAGCCGGTCACGCACAGTGCGCGAGTGGTCGGTATGCCCAGACCGTGCATCGCTTCGGAACACAGGAACTCGCGGATCGACGAGCGCAGCACCGCACGGCCGTCGCCCATGCGCGAGTAGGGCGTGCGGCCCGCGCCCTTGAGCTGCAGTTCCATCGGGCCGTTCGGCGTGGCCATCTCGCCGAGCCAGAGCGCGCGGCCGTCGCCGAGTTGCCCTGCCCACACCCCGAACTGGTGCCCGCTGTAGACGCTGGCAAGCGTGTGCATGCCGGGCCACAGCGCGTTGCCACTCATCACGTTCAGTGCGTTCAGGTCGGCGCGTTGCCACCAGTCGGCCGGCAGGCCGAGCAGTTCGGCGCAGGTGTCGCTGCGCGCCACCCAGTGCGGCTCGGGCAGCACTTCGGCGGGCAAGGGGGTGAAAAAGGCCGAACCCAATTCAAGGAATCGATTTGGCCAAGCCAGTTGTACGGTGCTGGCAGCTTCGGCCGCCCGGGCATGAAGTGCAATGCTCATCGTGGCGAGTTTAGCGAGAGCCACGCGAATCGCTGCCACAGGGACTTGGCGCGCGAAATTGCCCCTGGGCGCAACCGGGTCTGCTGTGGCCTTTCACTGGCCATGTCGCGGGTGCGACAAAGCTTTCGGGGTAGTCCCTGTAACCCACGCCTGTGCGCATCCGTTACCGTTGCGGCGTTCACTTTTTGTCGCAGGAGACATTGCCATGAAGTTCAAAACCAGCTTGCTGACCCGCAGCCTGTTCAGCCTGACAGTGGGCGCCGCACTGGTCGCTTCCGCCGGCTCTGCCCTCGCCCAGGCCAAGCCGCTCGCAGGGCAGACGGTCAAGATGATGTGGATCGACCCGCTCACCGGCCTGATGGGCCCGGTCGGCACGAACCAGTACAAGAGCTGGCAGTTCTTCCAGGAAAAGTTCAACGCTTCCAACCCGGCCGGCGTGAAGTTCGACGTCATCGCCGTCGACAACAAGCTCAGCCCGACCGAAAGCCTGAACGCACTGAAGTCGGCCATCGACCAGGGCATTCGTTATGTGATTCAGGGCAACGGTTCGTCCGTGGCACTGGCGCTGGTCGACGCGATCAACAAGCACAACGAGCGCAACCCCGGCAAAGAAATCATCTTCATGAACGAGGCCGCGGTCGACCCCGACCTCACGAACAGCAAGTGCAGCTTCTGGCACTTCCGCTTCGATGCCGACACCACGATGAAGATGGAGGCGATGACGACCTTCATGAAGGACCAGAAGGACGTTCACAAGGTCTACCTGCTGAACCAGAACTACTCACACGGCCAGCAGGTCGCGAAGTTCGGCAAGGAATACCTGGCCCGCAAGCGCCCCGACATCCAGATCGTCGGCGAAGACCTGCACCCGCTGGCGCAGGTGCGTGACTTCGCGCCCTACATCGCCAAGATCAAGGCCTCGGGCGCCGACAGCGTGATCACCGGCAACTGGGGCTCCGACCTCGCGCTGCTGGTGAAGGCGGCCAACGAAGGCGGCTACACCGGCAAGTTCTTCACCTACTACACCGGCGTGACCGGCACGCCTTCGGCGCTCGGCGCCAATGGCGCCGGCAAGGTGTTCCAAGTCTCCTACGTGCACTACAACATGGGCGGCCAGATGGACGCCTGGGGCAAGGAGTTCAAGGCCAAGAACAACGACGACTTCTACACCGGCTCGATCATCCGCATCTACGAGATGCTGGGCGCCGCCATGCTCAAGGCCAAGTCGACCGATCCGGTCAAGGTGGCATTCGCGCTCGAAGGCCTGAAGATGAAGAGCGCCTTCGGTGGCGAGATCGAAATGCGCAAGAGCGACCACCAGCTGCAACAGACGCTGTACATGACGTCTTGGCAGAAGGCCAGTGCCAAGTACCCGTACTCGCCCGAAAACACCGGCATGACGCTGGCACCGGTGGCCGAGTACGCTCCGTACGTGTCGAGCACGCCCACCAGCTGCCAGATGACACGCCCCGCAGGCGGCTGATCAAGGCTTTTTCGCGATAGCCTGTCGGGCCCGCCGGGGTTGACCCGCCGGGCCCCGCTTTTTCACCAGAACCGGAACCGACCCCTCGCGATGGAGTTCTTCACGATATCGATGCTCAACGGCCTGAGCTACGGGCTGTTGTTGTTCATGCTGAGTTCGGGGCTCACGCTCATCTTCAGCATGATGGGCGTGCTGAACTTCGCCCACGCGGGCTTCTACATGGTCGGCGCGTATGTGGGGTTTTCGATCGCTCGGCTCACTGGTTTCTGGCCCGGGCTCGTGCTCGCGCCGCTGGTGGTGGCCGGGCTCGGCGCAGCTTTTGAGAAGTACTGCCTGCGCCGCGTCCACAAGTTCGGCCACGTGCCCGAGCTGCTGATCACCTTCGGCCTGTCTTACGTGATGCTTGAGCTGGTGCAGCTGATCTGGGGCCGCAATGCGGTCGAGTTCCAGCCGCCCGAAGTGCTGCGCGGGCCCATGTTCACCCTGGTCACCTCGTCGGTCGACGGCATGCGCTTGCTGTGGGGTGCGGCACCCTCGGCGATGTGCTCCAGCGCAGATGCCGCGGTGCGCATCGTCTGCTCGCCGTTCCCGGCGACGCGCGGTTTCATGATGTTTATTGCGCTCGTGATGCTGGTGGCGTTGTGGCTGATGCTCACGCGCACCCGCATCGGCCTCGTGATCCAGAGCGCGCTCACCCACCCCGAGATGGTTGAGGCGCTGGGCCACAACGTGCCACGTGTCTTCATGCTGGTGTTCGGTGCCGGTGCCGGCCTGGCGGGCCTGGCGGGAGTGATCGGCGGCAGCACCTTCGTGACCGAGCCGGCGATGGCCGCCACCGTGGGCTCGGTGATCTTCGTCGTGGTCGTGGTCGGGGGCATGGGCTCGCTGGCCGGCGCGTTCGTCGCTTCACTGCTGATTGGCGTGTTGCAGACCTTCGCGGTGGCACTCGACTATTCGGTGCTCACCGCGCTCCGGGGGATTGGCTTCACGCTCTCGGCCGGTGCGGCCGACAACTCCCTGCTCAAGCTCACACTTTCGCAGGTGGCACCGATCCTCCCGTACCTGTTCCTGGTGCTGATCCTGATCTTCAGGCCGAAGGGCCTGATGGGCACGCGCGAGGGCTGACGCATGAGCATTTCGCCGAGCCGCCTCAAGAAATGCGAACGCCCCTCGGGGGCCGGGCGCGAAGCGCACTGGGGGCAGTCATGAAAAATTCAGCCAATCAATTCGGCGCTCTCGGCCCCCGCAGCCTGATCATCTGGGGCGTGTTCGCGCTCGCGTTGATGGTCGCACCGCTGATCTTTACCAGTGGCCTGGCGGTCACGATGCTGTCGCAGATCGGCATAGCAATCGTCGCCTGCCTGTCGTTCAACATGCTGCTGGGGCAGGGCGGCATGCTCAGCTTCGGCCATGCCGTGTATTCGGGCCTCGGATCGTATGTGGCCATCCATGCGCTCAAGGCGGCGGGCGGGGGCAGCTTTCCGATACCGGTGAGCCTGATCCCGCTGGTCGGCGGCGTTGCGGGCCTGGGTTTCGCGGTGCTGTTCGGTTTTGTCACGACCAAGAAGTCGGGCACGACCTTCGCGATGATCACGCTTGGTATCGGTGAACTGGTGTTCGCGATGTCGCTGATGATCCCCGAGTTCTTCGGCGGCGAAGGCGGCGTGTCGGGGAACCGTGTCGTCGGCAAGGGCACGCTGGGCGTCACCTTCGGACCGCAGATTCAGGTGTACTACCTGATCGCGCTGTACACGATCGTCTGCACCGCGCTGATGTACGCCTTCACGCGCACGCCGCTCGGCCGCATGCTCAACGCCGTGCGCGACAACCCGGAGCGGGTCGAGTTCATCGGCTACAACACGCAGCGGGTGCGCTACCTGTCGTTCATCATCGCCGGCTTCTTCGCGGGCATTGCGGGTGGCATGTACGCGCTCAACTTCGAGATTGCCACCGCTGAAGTCGTGGGCGCCGGCCGCTCGGGCGCTTACCTGCTGTTCACCTTCCTCGGCGGCGCGACCTTCTTCTTCGGCCCGATCATCGGTGCGGTGCTGATGGTGGTGGCGTTCGTGCTGCTGTCGGAATACACCCAGGCCTGGCTGCTCTACCTGGGTCTCGTGTTCATGTTGATGGTGATGTACGCACCGGGTGGCATCGCGAGCTTGATCATGATGAACCTGCGGGTCTACATGTTCGGCAAGCTCAAAGGCCTGCTCGGCTGGTACGCCTTGCTGGCGCTCACCGGTATCGGCACCTTCTGCGGCGTCGCCGCAATGATCGAGATGGTCTACCACCTTCAGCTCAACGAAGCGAGGGGGCCGGTGATGCACTTCATGGGCGTGGAGCTCAACGCCAAGTCGCTGAGCAGCTGGCTGGGGGCCTCGGCCCTGGGCGTGATCGGCTTTGTGCTGTTCGAGATCACACGTCGACGTTTTGCGGGGCACTGGGGCGACGTGCAGGGCCAGATCGAAGCGGCGATCCGCGCGCGGGAGGCGGCATGAGCACTTCGCAATTTGCCGTCGAACTTAAGGATCTGCGCAAGTCCTTCGGCAAGACCGAGATCATCCGCGGCACCAACCTGGCGGTTGTACCCGGCGAGCGTGTGGCCATCATCGGGCCGAACGGCGCTGGCAAGTCGACATTGTTCAATCTGATCAGCGGGCGCTTCGGCGCCACCAGCGGCGAGATCCTGCTGAACGGGGAGAACATCGCCGGCCTGGCGCCCTACGAGATCAGCCGCCGCGGCTTGGCGCGCAGCTTCCAGATCACCAACATCTTCAGCCGGCTCTCGGTGTTCGAGAACCTGCGCTGCGGTGTGTTGTGGTCGATGGGCTATAAGTACTCGTTCTGGAAGTTTCTTGCCGGGCTGGATGACGCGAACCAGCGGGCCAACGAGCTGCTCGAGATGATCAAGCTCGGCCGCAAGCGCGACACGCTGGCGATGAACCTCACCTACGCCGAACAGCGTGCCCTCGAGATCGGCGTGACCATCGCCGGCGGTGCCGACGTGGTGCTGCTCGACGAGCCCACCGCCGGCATGAGCAAGAGCGAAACGGCGCGTTTCATCGACCTGATTCGCGAGGTCACGGTCGGCAAGACGCTGCTCACCGTCGAGCACGACATGGGTGTGGTCTTCGGCCTGGCCGACAAGATCGCGGTGCTGGTCTACGGCGAGGTGATCGCATTCGACGTGCCCGAAGCGGTGCGCGCCAACGCACGTGTGCAAGAGGCTTATCTCGGTTCGGTGCTGGCCGACCAACAGGCGGCGGAGGCCGGGCACTGAGCCCGGGTCGAAAGATGCTTCAACTGCAAGGCTTGCACGCCTACTACGGCAAGAGCCACATCCTTCATGGCGTCGACATGAAGGTCGGCGAGGGCGAAATCGTGGCGCTGCTCGGGCGCAACGGCTCGGGTCGCTCGACCACGGTGAAAACGATCATGGGGCTGGTGTCGGGCGAGGGGTCGGTCAGGTTCCGCGACACCGAGATCCTGGGCCAGCACACCTTCGACATCGCACACCGCGGCATCGGCTACGTGCCCGAGAACCGCGACATCTTTCCCAAGCTCACGGTGCACCAGAACCTGCAGCTCGGCGAGAAGCGCGGCAAGAAGGCGCCACGCTGGTCGTTCGACGACATGTACCGCATGTTCCCGCGCCTGAAGGAGCGCGAACACACTGAAGCCGGCGTGCTTTCGGGCGGCGAGCAGCAGATGCTCACGCTGTGCCGCACGCTGATGGGCGACCCCGACCTGATCATGATCGACGAGCCCACCGAAGGCCTGGCGCCGAAGATTGTCGAACTCGTCGCCGAATACCTGAAGACACTGAAAGACCGCGGCGTGTCGGTGCTGCTGGTCGAGCAGAAGCTCACCATCGCACTGTCAATCTCCGAGCGCTGTTATGTGATGGGCCACGGGAGTATCGTGTTCGAAGGCACGCCGGCTGCGCTGCGGGCCGATGCCGAGACGCGCAAGGAATGGCTCGAAGTCTGAGCCGTCGAACGACCGATACCCAGGGCGTTGTCACGGTCGGGACAGCGCCCTTTTTTCGTCGCAGCCTAGAATCGAACGATCGTTCTTTTTTGTGATTCTGCAGACCTTTTCCGGAGAAACCGCATGAGCGCCACCTTTGAGATTCGCGGCAACGTCGCAGTCATCACGATGAACAACCCGCCGGTCAACGGCCTGGGTTACGAAACACGCCTCGGCATCACGACCGGACTGGAACGCGCGCTGGCCGACGCGGCCGTCAAGGCGATCGTGATCACCGGCGCTGGCAAGGCGTTTTCCGGTGGTGCCGACATCCGCGAGTTCGGCAGCCCCAAGGCACTGGCCGAGCCGAACCTGATCAGCGTGATCCTCGCGCTCGAAGCTTCGACCAAGCCGATCGTCGCCGCGGTGCACAGCGTGGCGATGGGCGGCGGCCTGGAGCTCGCCCTCGGCTGCCACTACCGCGTCGCCTCGCCCGGCACGCTGGTCGCGCTGCCCGAAGTGAAGATCGGCCTGATCCCCGGCGCTGGCGGCACGCAGCGCCTGCCGCGTGTGCTTGGCGTCGAGAACGCGATGAACATGATCGTTAGCGGCGAGCCGGTCAAGAGTGAAATGCTCGCGATGGCGCCGGGGCAGAAGCTGTTTCAGAAGATCATCGAAGGCGACCTGATGGCCGGCGCGCTGGCCTATGCGGCAGAAGTCGCCGAGGTCCACGCGACGGGCGAGCGCCCGCTGCCGCTGGTGCGCGATCTGAAGGTCAGCCACCCGAATGCCGACGCCTACGTGCAATTCGTCAAGAACATGGTCGGTGGCATGTCGAAGAACTTCCCGGCGCCGCTGAAATGCGTGGAAGCGGTCGCTGGCTCGTTGAAGCTCAAGTTCGACGACGGCATGAAGCTCGAGCGCGAGATCTTTCTCGGTCTGATGGTCACACCGGAATGCAAGGCGCTGCGCCATGCCTTCGTGGCCGAACGCGCCACGAGCAAGATCCCCGACGTGCCGGCCGACACGCCCGTGCGTGAGGTGAAAAAACTCGCCGTGATCGGTGCCGGCACGATGGGTGGCGGTATCGCGATGAACTTTCTCAACGCCAGCATCCCGGTCGTGATGCTCGAGATGAAGCAGGAAGCGCTCGACAAGGGCGTGGGCATCATTCGCAAGAATTACGAAGCACAAGTCAAGAAGGGCAAGCTCAAGCAAGACAAACTCGACGCGCGAATGGCGCTGCTGAGCACCACGCTGAACTACGCCGACCTGAAAGACGCCGACATGGTGATCGAAGCCGTGTTCGAAGACATGGCCGTGAAAGAGAAAGTCTTCAAGACGCTCGACGAGGTGATGAAGCCCGGCGCCATTCTGGCCAGCAACACCAGCACGCTCGACGTCGACCAGATTGCCGCGTTCACCAAGCGCCCGCAAGACGTGATCGGCACGCACTTCTTCAGCCCCGCCAACGTGATGAAGCTGCTCGAAGTGGTGCGTGGCAAGGCGACCGCCAAAGACGTGCTCGCCACCGTGATGCAGCTCGGCAAGAAGATCAAGAAGACGACCGTCGTCTCGGGCGTGTGCGACGGCTTCATCGGCAACCGCATGATCGAGCAGTACTCGCGCCAGGCCGGCTTCCTGCTGGAAGAAGGCTGCACGCCGGCGCAGGTCGACAAGGCGATGGAAAAGTTCGGCATGGCGATGGGCCCCTTCCGCATGGGTGACCTGGCCGGCAACGACATTGGCTGGTACATCCGCAAGCGCCGCAACGCCGAGCAGCCGGGCATGCGCTACAGCAAGACCGCTGATCTGTTGTGCGAGCTCGGCCGATTCGGCCAGAAGACGGGCGCCGGCTGGTACGACTACGTGCCGGGCAAGCGCGACGCCATTCCGAGCAAGCTCGTCACCGACATGATCGAGAAGCACCGCGCCGATCTGGGCCGCACGCCGCGCAAGATCAGCGATGACGAGATCGTGCACCGCCTGGTCTACGCGCTCGTCAACGAAGGCGCGAAGATCGTCGAAGAAGGGATTGCGATGCGCGCCTCCGACATCGACATGGTCTACCTCACCGGCTACGGTTTCCCGCTGCACCGTGGCGGGCCGATGAATTACGCCGACACGGTCGGCCTGTTCAACGTGGTGGCCGCGATGAAGCGCTTTGCCGCGAACCCGCTCGACGACGCTTCCTTCTGGACGCCGGCGCCGTTGCTCGCGAAGCTCGCGGCCGAAGGCAAGTCGTTCAGCTGACGCGATTGGCGCCGTGCTCAAGCGTGCATTGATCGGGCTGCTCGTGCTGGCAGCCGCGCTGGTGTTGGCGGTGGCCGCCAACACCTGGCGCCAGGGCTCGCGCCAGGTCAGCGTGCCGCCGCTCGCGCCGATCGCCGTTGACGAGAAGGCGGCCGGCGAGTCGCTCGCGGCGGCCGTGCGCGCGAAGACCATTTCATCGGCCACCGACGCCGCGCTCAACGTCGATCAGTTCGAAGCCTTGCACGCCCACCTGCAGGCGCGTTACCCGAAGCTGCATGCGGCCCTGAAGCGCGAGGTGGTGGCGGGCCTGAGCCTGCTCTATTCGTGGCCCGGCAGCGAACCGGCTGCCAAGCCGATCCTGCTGATGGCGCACCAGGACGTGGTGCCCGTGGCGCTCGGCACCGAGGCCGACTGGCAAGCCGAGCCTTTTGCTGGAACGATCCGCGACGGTTTCGTCTGGGGCCGTGGTGCCTGGGACGACAAGGCCAACCTGGTCTCGCAGATGGAAGCGATCGAGATGCTGGTGGCATCTGGCTTCAAGCCGAAACGCACCGTCTACCTCGCCTTCGGCGCCGATGAAGAGGTGGGCGGCCTGCGCGGCGCGAAAGCGATCGCCCAGCTGCTGGCCGAGCGTCAGGTCGAGTTCGACTTCGTCATCGACGAAGGCTTGCTGATCACCGAAGGCGTGCTGCCAGGCCTGAAAGCGCCGGCCGCCATCGTCGGCATTGCCGAGAAGGGCTACATGTCGGTGGCGCTCGGCGTGCCGGCCACGCCGGGGCATTCTTCGATGCCGCCTGCGCGCGGCACGAGCGCCATCGCGGTGATGAGCGCGGCGCTGGGACGGCTCGAAGACAACCAGTTTCCCCCGCGCATCCAGGGCGTGGCGCGCGAGATGTTCGAGACCGTCGCGCCAGAGATGAGCGGCTTCGGTCGAGTGGCGCTCTCGAACCTGTGGCTGTTCGGCCCGGTCGTGCGCAAGCAGCTCGAAGCGGGGGCGAGCACCAACGCCATGATGCACACCACGACGGCGCTGACGATCGTGAACGCCGGCAACAAGGAGAACGTGCTGCCGGGCCGGGCCGAGGCGACCGTCAATTTCCGGCTGCTGCCGGGCGACACGCGCGAGAGCGTGATGGCGCACGTGAAGCAGGCGGTTGCGAACGATCGTGTCGAGGTGAAGATGTTGCCGGGCGCGAGCGAGCCCTCGAAAGTGGCACCCACCGAAAGCGATTCGTACCGCCTCATCGAACGCACCGTGCGCGAGCTGTTCCCGGGCACGATCGTCGCGCCGGGCCTGATGATCGCGGGCACCGATTCGAAGCACTTCGAGATCGTGTCGGACCACATCTACAAGTTCTCGCCGGTGCGCGCCAAGGCCGAAGACCTGCCGCGCTTCCACGGCACCAACGAGCGCATCACCACCGCCAACCTGGCGGACCTGATCCGCTTCTACCATCGCCTTGTTTCCCAGGCGGCTTCGTGAACCCGCCCGCCCGAACATCCGCAGGAGCCTCATCATGAACGACCGCGCCACCTTCACCCGCATGGAAGCCAGCACCCAGGCCGACTGGCAGAAGATTGGCGGCGAATTCATGCCGTTCGCTCGGGCGTTGCCCGACCGTCTGATGGCGCACCTGAAAGTGCTCGAAGGCGACTACGGCGGTTTCCCGATCGACCGCTACACACACTCACTGCAGACCGCAACCAACGCGCTCCGTGCCGGCCGCGACGAAGAGTACGTGGTGTGCGCGCTGTTCCACGACATCGGCGACACGCTCGGCACCTACAACCACTTCGACATCGCCGCCGCGATTCTCAAGCCCTTCGTCAGCGAAGAGAACCTGTGGATGGTGCAGAACCATGGCATCTTCCAGGGCTACTACTTCTTTCACCACGTCGGCCTCGACCGCAACCTGCGCGAGCAGTTCCGCGGCCACGCGCACTTCGAGCGCACCGCCGAGTTCTGCGACCTCTACGACAACCCGGCCTTCGATGCGAAAGCCGAGACCCTGCCGATGAGCGAGTTCGAACCGATGGTGCGGCGTGTGTTTGCGCAGCCGAAGAACAGCATCTACAAGGCTTCCAGCGCCGTCGCGGGCGCGGCGGCCGCCACCATTTGACTGACAGGAGAAAAAGCATGACCAGCGCCGTGATCGTTTCCACCGCCCGCACCCCTCTCGCCAAGAGCTGGAAGGGCGCTTTCAACATGACCCACGGCGCCACGCTCGGTGGCTTCGCCGTGCGGGCCGCGGTCGAACGCGCCGGCATCGAAGCCGCCGAAGTCGACGACGTGATCATGGGCTGCGCCACGCCCGAAGGTGCGACCGGCAGCAACATCGCGCGCCAGATCGCACTTCGCGCCGGCCTGCCCGTCACCACCAGCGGCATGACTGTGAACCGCTTCTGCTCGAGCGGCCTGCAGACCATCGCAATGGCGGCGCAGCGCATCATCGCCGGTGAATCAGACGTGCTGGTGGCCGGCGGTGTCGAGAGCATCTCGTGCGTTCAGAACGAGGCCAACCGCCACATGATCGCCGACCCGTGGCTGGTGGAGCACAAGCCCGAGATTTACTGGAACATGCTGCAGACGGCCGAGCAGGTCGCCAAGCGCTACAAGATCGGCCGCGAGCGCATGGACCAGTACGGCGCCGGCAGCCAGCAGAGAGCCGCCGCCGCACTCGAAGCCGGCAAGTTCACCGATGAGATCGTCGCCTGCACCGTGATGGCCGGCGTGGCCGACGCCACGATGGGCCTGCGTACAAAAGAAGTGACGATCAAGAACGACGAAGGCATTCGTGCCGGCACCACGTATGACGGCATCAAGGACCTGCGCTCGGCCTTGCCCGGCGGCCTGATCTCGGCCGGCAACGCCAGCCAGTTCAGCGACGGCGGCGGCGCCTGCGTGCTGATGAATGAGGCGCTGGCGAGCAAGCGCAATCTCAAGCCGCTCGGCCGCTTCCTCGGTTTCGCGGTCGCCGGTTGCGAGCCCGACGAGATGGGCATCGGCCCGGTCTTCGCGGTGCCCAAGGTGCTGAAGAAGCTCGGCCTCACGGTGGCCGACATCGACCTTTGGGAACTGAACGAAGCCTTCGCGGTGCAGGTGCTGTATTGCGCCGACACGCTGGGCATCCCGATGGACCGGCTGAACGTCAACGGTGGTGCCATCGCCGTCGGCCACCCTTACGGCGTGAGCGGCCAGCGCCTGACCGGCCATGCGCTGATCGAAGGCAAGCGCCGCGGCGCCAAGAAGGTCGTCGTCACGATGTGCATTGGCGGCGGCATGGGCGCGGCAGGCGTGTTCGAAGTGCTTTGACCGGAGCGCACCTGGACGAGCGTTCGGCGGCCGCAGAAAGACAAATCCCATGAGTTACCGACAGACGCTCGACTTTCTTCTGAACGACTGGCTCGGCGTTGCTGCGTTGCAGCAACGCCAGCGTTTCTCTGACCATTCGAGCGAAACCTTCGCGTCGGTGCTCGACAGCTGCGAACGGCTCGCCCGCGACAAGTTCGCGCCGTTCAACCGCCAGGCCGACACCGACGAGCCGCATTTCGACGGCGAGCGCGTTCACCTGCCGCAGGCCAGTCACGACGCCATCAAGGCCTTCGCCGAATCGGGCATGCTGGCCGCCGCGCAAGACTACGAGATCGGCGGCATGCAGCTGCCCTGCGTCGTGCAGATGGCGGCCAACAGCTTCTTCGCGCGCGCAGGTGGCAACGTTGCCGGCGGGGCGATGCTGACCAGCGGCAACGCGAACCTGCTGATGGTTCATGGCACACCGCTGCAGCAGACTGTGTTCGCGAAGCAGGAGTTCTCCGGGCGCTTTGCCGGCACCATGTGCTTGAGCGAGCCGCAAGCCGGCTCGAGCCTTTCCGACGTCGCGACGCGCGCCACGCCCGACGGCGACAACTTCGAAGCCGATCCGCTGGGCGCGCGTTATCGGCTGCGCGGCAACAAGATGTGGATCAGCAACGGCGAGCACGAGCTCACCGAAAACATCATTCACCTGGTGCTTGCAAAGATTCCCGGCCCTGACGGAAAGCTGATCGCCGGCACCAGGGGCATCTCGCTCTTCATCGTGCCGAAAAAACTGGTCGGCACCGACGGCGAACTGACCGGCGAGCGCAACGATGTCGCGCTCGCCGGCCTGAACCACAAGCTCGGCAACCGCGGCATCCCGAACACGTTGCTGAACTTCGGCGAGGGCAAGTATCCGGTGCGCGGTTCGGCCGGTGCCATCGGCTATCTTGTCGGCAAACCTCATGAAGGCCTGCGTTGCATGTTCCACATGATGAACGAGGCGCGCATCGCCGTCGGCATGGGTGCGACCATGCTCGGCTACGCTGGTTACGAGGCCTCGCTCGACTATGCGAAGAACCGGCCGCAGGGTCGGCCGATCGGCGTCGGCGGCAAGGATGCCTCGAAGCCGCAAGTGCGGATCATCGAGCACGCCGACGTGAAGCGCATGTTGCTCGCACAGAAAAGCTACTGCGAAGGCGCGCTGGCGCTGGAGCTTCACTGCGCGAGGCTGGTCGACGAGCAGCACACCGGTACGAAAGAAGCGTCGGCCGAGGCCGCGCTGCTGCTGGAGATGCTCACGCCGATCGCGAAGAGCTGGCCGAGCGAGTGGTGCCTGGAAGCGAACAGCCTGGCGATCCAGGTGCACGGCGGCTACGGCTACACGCGCGACTTTCCGGTCGAGCAGTATTGGCGCGACAACCGCCTGAACATGATCCACGAAGGCACGCACGGCATCCAGGGGCTCGACCTGTTGGGCCGCAAGGTGGTGATGCACGAAGGCGCCGGGCTGGCGCTGCTGGCGAGCAAGGTGAGTGCCACGGTCGAGCGTGCCAAAACCGTGTCGGCGCTCGCTGCGCACGCGGGCGCACTGGCCACCGCGCTCGCGGACTTGAGCGCCGCGACAAAGGGCGCCTGGGCCACCGGCAATGCCGACGAAGCGCTCGCCAACGCCACGCCCTACCTGCAGGCCTTCGGCCACGTGGTGCTGGCCTGGGTCTGGCTCGACGTGGCGACGTGCGCGCAGAAGGGGCTCGGGCAGTCGGGCTCGGACGCTGCCCTGATGAACGGCAAACTCGCCGCATGCACCTACTTTTTCCACTACGAGCTGCCACGCATCGGCGCCTGGCTGAAGGTCGTCGAGACGCGGGACGCCACGTGCAGGACGATGGACGAGGCCTGGTATTGATGAACACGAAGCGTGTCGAGGGCTGGGTCTGGGTGCTCGTGTACCTCGGCCTGGTCCTGATCGGCGTGGGCATGTCGGTGCAGCGCACTGACGCTGCGCTGGGCTGGGGCATCACACTGGCCGGAATCGTGCTCGACGCGCTCGGCTGCTTGCTGATCTGGGTGCGCTCGCGCGCAAAAGACGAAGCCTGAGCGCAGGCAGACAACCACGAAGGAACACCATGAGCACACCGATCAAAAAACTGTTCGACCTGAGCGGCCAGACCGCCCTGATCACCGGCGGCTCGCGCGGCCTGGGCTTGCAGATGGCCCATGCACTCGGAGAGGCCGGCGCCAGATTGATGCTGAGCTCGCGCAAGGCCGAAGACCTGGAGCAGGCCGCGGCGGAACTGAAGGCCGCCGGCATCGACGCGCAATGGATCGCCGCCGACTGCTCGAAGGAAGACGAGACCCGGCACCTGGCCGACGAAACGCTCAAGCGCCTGGGCCGCATCGACATCCTCGTCAACAACGCCGGCGCCAGCTGGGGCGCACCGGCCGAAGACCACCCGGTGCCGGCCTGGGACAAGGTGATGAACCTCAACGTGCGGGGCTATTTCATCCTGGCCCAGCAGGTCGCGCGCATCGCGATGATCCCGAAAAAGCACGGCCGCATCATCAACATCGCGTCGATCGCCGGGCTCAACGGCAACCCACCCGAGATGCAGACGCTGGCCTACAACACCTCGAAGACTGCAGTGATCGGCTTCACGCAGACGCTCGCCGCCGAATGGGGCAAGTACAACATCAACGTCAACGCGATCTGCCCGGGCTTCTTCATGACGAAGATGGCTGCCGGGCTCATCACCCACCTCGGCGAAGCCAAGATGGCCGCGAAAGCGCCGCTCGGCCGGCTGGGTGACGAAGACGATCTGAAAGGCCTGACGCTGCTTTACGCGAGCGAGGCCGGCAAGCACATCACCGGCCAGTGGCTCGCGGTCGATGGCGGCGTGAGTGTCGTGCTCGGCGCGGCTTGACGAGCCTGCCATGAGTATTCCGTTTGGTGTTCTCGTCCCGTTCGTCGAACACCTCGGGTTCACGCTGGAGCGTTTCGAGGGCGGCGAGTCCGAATTGCACTATGCCGCGCGACCCGAACATCTGAACAGCTTCCAGGTGACCCATGGCGGTGCCTGCATGACGCTGCTTGACGTAACGATGGCAGTGGCCGCACGCAGCGTGCAGAAAGACATGGGTGTCGTCACGATCGAGATGAAAACGAGCTTCATGCAGCCGGCCATCGGCCCGCTGGTCGCCAAGGGCCGGCTGATGCACCGAACCGCGACGATGGCTTTCACCGAGGCCACCGTCTATGACGCGAAAGGCCGCGCCTGCTCGCATTCGACCGGCACCTTCAAATACGTGAAACGCCTGCCGGTCGGTGCCGCGGCAGCGAACGCGCTGCAGGTGCCACCGCTGTCCACCGATTGATCAATGCAGAAGGAATCACGATGACCACCAACCCGCAGATCCACCTTGTCTCGCGCCCGACCGGCGAGGCTTCAGTCGACAACTTCAAACTGATCGAAGCCGAAGTGCCCGAGCTGAAAGACGGCCAGGTGCTCGTGCGCAACCACTTCATGAGCCTCGACCCGTACATGCGTGGCCGCATGAACGACGCCAAGAGCTACGCCGTGCCGCAGCCGCTGAACGCGGTGATGCAGGGCGGTGCGGTCGGCGAAGTCGTGGCCTCGAAGAACGAACACTACAAGGTCGGCGACAAGGTCGTGGGCTTCGGCGGCTGGCAGCACTACAGCGTGGCCGATGCCGCCACGCCGGGCGTGCTGCGCAAGGTCGACACCACGCACATTCCGCTCTCGGCCTACCTCGGCGCCGTCGGCATGCCGGGCGTGACGGCCTGGTATGGCCTCACGCAGATCTGCAAGCCGATGCCGGGGCAGACCATCGTCGTCAGCGCCGCCAGCGGGGCAGTGGGCAGCGCGGTGGGCCAGCTCGCAAAAGCGCGCGGCTGCCGTGCGGTCGGCATCGCCGGCGGTGCCGAAAAGTGCGCCTATGTCGTGAACGAGCTCGGCTTCGACGCCTGTGTCGACTACAAGGCGCACAAGGACCCGAAGGCGCTCTACGAAGCATTGAAGGCGGCCACACCCGACGGCGTGGACGGCTGCTTCGAAAACGTCGGCGGCGCGGTCTTCGAGGCGGTGCTGGCACGCATGAATGCGTTCGGCCGCATCGCGCTGTGCGGAATGATCAGCGGATACGACGGCGAGCCGATCCCGCTGAAGAACCCGCAGCTGCTGCTCACGCAGCGTCTGACGATCGAAGGTTTTATCGTCAGCGAGCACATGCAGCATTGGCCCGAGGCACTGAAGGAACTCGGCACGATGGTCGCCACCGGCAAGCTCAAGTACCGTGAAAGTGTGGCCCAGGGGCTGGCTGCGGCGCCTGAGGCGTTCCTCGGTTTGCTGAAGGGCAAGAACTTCGGCAAGCAGGTCGTCAAGCTGGTCTGAGACCTTTGATGAACACGCCCGCCGCCACGCACGAGGTGCTGAACCAGAGCACCGCGCTGACCGGCCACAACGTTTACATCGGCGACCATGCGCTGCGCGACGCGCTGGCCTTTCACGCGCCAGGGGTGGACGAGGGGGGGCGCGTCGCGTTGGGTGCGCTGCTCGGCAGCGAGGCCATGCAGACGCACGCGCGGCTGGCCAACGTGCACAAGCCCATGTTGCACACGCACGACCGCTTCGGGCACCGCTGCGACAGCGTCGAGTTTCACCCGAGCTACCACGCACTGCTCGGCGCCGCGGTCGGCGCCGGCTTGCATGCCACGCCTTGGTCGCTGGCACCCGGAGCGCACCTGGAGCGCGCAGCGGGATTCCTGATGTTCACCCAGCTCGAACCGTCGGTGCTGTGCCCGGTCTCGATGACTTACGCGGTGACGCCCGCGCTGAGGGGCAACGCCTCCGTGTTCGGCGACTGGTTCGGCAAGCTCGCGAGCACGCACTACGACCCGCGCCTGGCTGTCGTCGGCGCCAAGAGTGGCGTGACCATGGGCATGGGCATGACAGAGAAACAAGGCGGCTCCGACCTGCGCGCCAACACCACGCGTGCCGAGTATGCGGAAGACACGGCCTGGGGGCGCTGCTACCGGCTCGTGGGCCACAAGTGGTTTTTCTCGGCACCGATGAGCGACGCGTTCCTCGTGCTCGCGCAAACGCCGGCCGGGCTGAGCTGCTTTTTCCTGCCGCGGGTGCTGCCCGACGGCAGCTTGAACGGCATCAACATCCAGCGCCTGAAAGACAAACTCGGCAATCACGCCAACGCCAGTTCCGAAGTCGAGTTCAACGGCGCGCTGGCTTGGCTGGTGGGTGAAGAAGGGCGTGGTGTTCCGCAGATCCTCGAAATGGGCACGCTGACGCGCCTCGACTGCGCGCTCGGCACCGCCGGGCTGATGCGTGGTGCGGCCGCGCTGGCATTGCACCACTGCGCTCAGCGCCAAGCCTTCGGCAGGCGTTTGATCGAACAGCCGTTGATGCAGAACGTGCTCGCGGATCTGGCGATTGAGAGCGAAGCCGCCACGGCGCTGGCGATGCGCCTGGCGCGCGCGATCGACCGGCAAGGCGACCCCTTCGAAGCGCTGATGCGGCGCGTGCTCACGCCGGTCGCGAAGTTCTGGGTCTGCAAGCGCGGTTCGATGTTGGCGCAGGAAGCGATGGAGTGCCTGGGAGGCAACGGTTACGTCGAAGAGCACGGCGAAGGCAGCATGGCGCGCATCTACCGCGAGATGCCGCTCAACTCGATCTGGGAAGGCGCCGGCAACATCATGGCGCTCGACCTGCTGCGCGCGTGCGCCAAGCGTGACGGCCGCAATGCCGACGTGCTGCAGGCGCTCGAAGCCGAACTGGCGACCGCACGCGGCGCGGCCTCTTTGTACGACCGATTCGTCGATGCCCTGCTCGCCCGCTTTGTCGACGCCGCCGACGGCGGTGGCGACGAAGCCGGTGCGCGCCGCCTCGCACAAGACGTGGCGCTTGCGGTGCAGGCCTCATTGTTGCGCCGCCACGCCCCAGACTTCTTGTTCGAGGCCTTCTGCAACTCGCGCCTCGCTGGCAGCGGCCCGCAAGTCTTCGGCACGCTGCCGTCGAACATTGCTTTCGCCAGCATCAATCAGCGCGCCATGCCGCACTGAGAGACTCTCACGCTCACCACAATGCCACCATGCCCGAACTCGTCCTGCACCACTACCCGATCTCGCCATTCTCGGAAAAGGCCCGCCTGGTGCTGGGCTTCAAGGGCATGGCCTGGCGTTCGGTGAATATTCCGAGTGTCCTGCCCAAGCCCGATGTCGTGGCGCTGACCGGCGGCTACCGCCGCACGCCCTTCATGCAGATCGGCGCCGACATCTATTGCGACACCGCGCTGATGTGCCGCGTGATCGATCGGCTGCAACCCGAGCCGGCGCTCTACCCCGATGACGTGGCTGGCCTCGCCGACATCGTCGCGCAGTGGGCCGACAGCGCGTTGTTCTGGATCGCTGCTCCCTACACGATGCAACCAGCCGGTGCGGTGCACCTGATGCCCGGTTCCACGCTCGACACGCTGAAGGCCTTCGCGGCAGACCGCGCCGCGATGTCGCCGAATCTGCGGCGTGCCACGCTGGCCGATGGCGCGGCCGCTTTGCAGACCTACTTCGCGCGCATCGAGAACATGCTGGCCGACGGTCGGCCGTTCCTGCTCGGCGCATTGCCTTCGATCGCCGACTTCTCGACCGTGCAGTCGGTCTGGTTCATCAAACGTGCGCCGCCGGTGGCGACCGTGCTGGAGCCGTTCGAGCGCTTGCGGGCCTGGTATGAAGGTGTCACCGCGTTCGGCCATGGCCACCCGACGCCGATGACGAGCGCCGAGGCGATCGAGGTCGCCGCGACCGGTTCGCATGCAGCGCTCTCGTTCGAAGCCGAAGCCGGGCTCGAAGAGGGCGACGACGTGACGGTCACGCCCACCGACTACGCGCACGACGCGGTCGCCGGCCGGCTGGTCGGCCTTGGTACCGACGAGGTCGTGATTGCACGCAGTGACGAGCGAGCCGGCCAATTGCACGTGCACTTTCCGCGCATCGCATTCCAGATCAAGAAACAAGCTGTCCACTGAAAGAACCCACCGAATGAAGAACTTCAAGGGCGGCACCGCCGTCATCACCGGCGCAGGCTCGGGCTTCGGCCTGGAAGCCTCGCGCATCGCCGCGAAGCTGGGCATGAACGTCGTGATGGCCGACGTGCAGCAAGACGCGCTCGACACGGCCGTGACAGACGTCGAAGCGCTGGGCGCGAAAGTGCTGCCGTTCCGGCTCGACGTGGCCAAAGCGGCCGAGGTCGAAGCACTGGGCGCGGCCACCTTCAAGCGCTTTGGTGCGCCGAATTTCGTTTTCAACAACGCCGGTGTCGGCGCTGGCGGGCTGATCTGGGAAACGACGTTGAAAGACTGGGAATGGGTTGTCGGCGTCAACCTGATGGGCGTGGCGCACGGCATTCGTGTGTTCACGCCGATGATGCTGGAGGCGGCCGCGAAAGACCCGGGCTATGAGGGCCACATCGTCAACACCGCGTCGATGGCCGGGCTCTTGAACCCGCCGTGTTCGAGCGTCTACAACGCGACCAAAGCAGCGGTTGTCGCGATGAGCGAGACGCTGTACCACGACCTGTGCCTCGTCACCGACCAGGTTCGTGCTTCAGTGCTGTGCCCGTACTTCGTGCCCACCGGCATCGTGCAGAGCGACCGCAACCGGCCGGCCGATCTGAGCAACGACGCCAAGCCGACCAAGAGCCAGATCATTGGCCGCGCGATGAGCGAGAAGGCCGTCAGCAGCGGCAAGCTCAGCGCCGCGCAGGTCGCGCAGTTCGTGTTCGACGGCGTGGCCGAGGGCAACTTCTACATCTTCAGCCACCCGCGCGCGCTGGGCAACGTGCAGGTGCGCATGGAAGACATCGTGACGCTGCGCAACCCGACCGACCCGTTCGCGCAAAAGCCCGAGCTCGGCGCGGCACTGCGCGCGCAACTGCGTGCGGCCGATTGAGACGGCGTGCATGTCTGAACCCTTGCCCGGCCGCGCGGCGGAGATCGAAGCGCTCTGGCTCGCTTACCAGCGTGAACGGAATGTCAAGGTCGAAGGCTTTTCGGCCAGCGCGCTCGGGCAAAGCCGTGAACTCGCCGACACACTTGCCGAGTTGATCCTCTCGGGTGTGAAACGCGCCCACGCCACCCTATTGCGAGATTTCGAAAAAGACCTCGAGCCTTTGCCGCAACCCGGCGACCACCTCGTGGTGCTCGACGGCAACGGCACGGCGCGTGCGATCGTGCGTTGCAGCCACGTCGAAAAACGCCTCTTCAACCAGATCGACGATGCCTTCGCGTTCGAAGCCGGCGAGGGCGACCTCACGCTGCGCTGGTGGCTCACTGCGCATCGGCAAGACTTTGCCGAGCGCGCCGAGGCCGAAGGGTTCGAGGTGAGCGAAAGAACCGATCTCGTGCTCGAATACTTCGAGCTGGTGTGGCCGGTGGCCGGGGCGTGAGGGAAGGGCAAGTGGGCTTCGACGTCTCATGACTTCATTAGACTTCGACGTGCGTTCAATCAGCTCCGAACGAAAACAACTCCTGAAAGGCCAGCCATGTTCAGCCACGTGATGATCGGATCGAACGACATCGAACGATCCAAAAGTTTCTACGACGCCCTGCTGGGTGTGTTGGGTGCCGGTGAGCCGATGCGAAACACCGCGAGCACGGGTCACGCGCGGCTCTTCTATCGGCACGACGGCGGAACGTTTTGCGTCAGCGAGCCCATCGACGGCGAAAAGGCAACCTTTGCCAACGGTGCCACCATCGGGTTCAAGTGCAGTTCGCCCGAGCAGGTGCAGCAGTTCCACGACGTGGCGGTGGCGCAGGGCGGAACGTCGATCGAAGAAGCGCCGGGACTGCGCGAGGGAAAAATGGGTGCGCTTCATCTGGCGTATGTTCGCGATCTCGACGGCAACAAGCTCTGCGCGCTTTACCGGCCCAAGTAGTTCTCTGAGCGGGCCGGGCCGTACCTTCGGTCTGGCTTGAGCCCGTGTTGTGAGCGCTGCCCTGCGCCTCAAACGAACGCCTCTCGACTCAAAACGCCCGTTGCCCCCGAATCCATGACGCTATCCCCTGGCGAACAAGCTGCCAGACCAAGGCCCCCGCGCGTGCTCTTGCTGTTTCTGCTGCTGCTCGCGGCATTGCTGCTCTGGCTCTGGAACACGCGCTACCCGCCCGTTCGCGAATACCGGCTTTTTCTCTCGGAAGACCGGAAGAGCGCCGAACTGCCATGGGACCTTGTCTCGGAGGCGTGGACCGAATCCGATGTCCGGCAGCGATTCAACGGCTACCCGATTCGTTGTGACGCCAACTACACCGAGGCGCCTCACATCACCCGCGTGTGTGCCGTCGATCTGAGGTCCCTGAACGGGGTGCCGACGATGTACGTCAATTTTTTGTTCGCCGGCGAAAGGCTCGATCGCGTTGCCACTGCCGTTCCGTGGTGGTCTCACACGAAGGGCCTGCTCGCTTTGAAGCGCACGCATGGCGACCCACTCGTCACGCAAGACCAGCGCCGGGCCGGCGTCCGGCTCCATGGCTGGAAGCTCCAGGGCGGCGGCTTCCTGATCTACAACCGCGACCGCGGCGGGAACCCGCTGGAGTTCAACTCCACACAATGGCTTGGCCCGTCGGCATGCGCGCCGAAAGCCTGCATTCAATAACCCACCGCCTCGTTGATCCGATCATGAGCCCCAAGTACCGACGAGTCTTCCAGGCTGTGTTGTATGAAACTTTTGCCATTGCCTTCGTTGGCCCGGTTTTGAGCGTCATCTTCGACAAGCCGGCGGCTTCGACCCTGGGCCTGGCCTTCGTCCTGTCGAGCATCGCGCTGGCGTGGAATTACGTGTTTAACGCCTTCTTCGAACGCTGGGAGTCACGCCAGACCGTGCGAGGCCGGTCGTTCGCCAGGCGTGTGGCTCATGGCCTGGGGTTCGAAGGCGGGCTCGTCGTGATCCTGGTTCCGGTCATGGCGCTGTGGCTGAATACTTCGGCTCTGAACGCTTTCCTCGCGAACCTCGGCCTGCTGGTTTTTTTCTTCGTCTACGCCATCGGATTCACCTGGGCCTTCGACCGGGTGTTCGGCTTGCCGGAATCGGCGAAGAAGCAGGCCGAGGCCTGAGCTTCCCGGCCACCGCGCCTCAGCAACCGAGCTTGAGCGCCTGCACCGGCCGGCCGGTGTCGGCGTCGATGATCACAAGGTTCACCGCGCGAGCATGGCTGGCATCTGCGGCTGCGCTGGTCTCGAACTCCAGCAGGGCCGGCGCGCCAGGCGCGGGCTGCCACGCCGCCACGGGCCGGTAGTCGCGCACCACGTAGTCGTGTTTGAGCGTCGCGCCATCGTTCTCGCCGGCCTTCACCATGCTGACATGGCCTTGTTCGGTGACCGCCCAGTAAGCGGCGAGCCGAGGCGGCGCGCCGGCACCGGGGGCCACGCTGGCGCTGAAGTGGTTACCCTCGCGCGCCAGGCTCACTTCGACGTTCGCCACAGGCCGGCCCTTGATTGACAGTGGGGCGGCGATGCGGCCCCACTCCGGTCGGTCAGCACCGTCGACGAGCACCTGCGGCGTGTAGCTGAAACGTGCGCCGCTGCTGCGCTGCGACTGGGCCTGGCGCAGCGTGTAGGCGGCGCTGGCGAAGCGGTCTTTCCAGCCGAGACGGTCCCAGTAGTCGACGTGGAAAGCGAGCGCCACGATGCCCGGGTCGGATTTCAGGCGCGAAAGCCACTGGTCGGCGGGCGGGCAGGAGCTGCAGCCTTCGGAGGTGTAGAGCTCCACCACCGGCGTGATGCCCGGGCCACTTCGGGCGCTACAGGTGCCGGCAGCCTGCGCTTGCACGGCCGTGAGCACGAGCAGGGTGAGCAGGGTGGTGGCTTGGGCAGGAAAGGCCATGGGGTGCTCCGCAGCGAGTGACGATGCCATTTTGTCGCCGCGCATCGAATCTTCTTACCGCAAGGGTATGCCACACTGCGCCGCCCTTCGCCGACCTGTCGTTCATGCCCGTGCCCCCATCCTCCGAGCGAAGTGTTGCCGTGATCGGTGGCGGCCCCGCGGGCCTGATGGCCGCCGAAGTGCTCGCCGGCGCCGGTGCCGGCGTCGAGCTGTTCGACGCCATGCCTTCAGTGGGGCGCAAGTTCCTGCTCGCTGGCAAGGGCGGGTTGAACCTCACGCACAGCGAGACCTTCGAGACCTTTGCCGCGCGTTATGCCGAAAGGCGCGCCGAGATCGAGCCGATGCTGCGGCGCTTCGGCGCGCCGCAGGTGCGCGCCTGGGCCGAGGCGCTCGGCGTGGCCACCTTTGTCGGCAGCTCGGGACGGGTGTTTCCGATCGACATGAAGGCGGCACCGCTGCTGCGAGCGTGGCTGCACCGGCTGCGCGGCGCCGGCGTGCGCTTTCACATGCGGCACCGCTGGCTCGGCTGGGTGCAAGGTGATGCGTCGCCACACACGCTGCGGTTCGACGCGCCTTCGGGCGCCTTCGAGGCGTCGTTCGACGCCGTCGTACTGGCACTCGGCGGAGGCAGCTGGGGACGCCTCGGTTCCGACGGCGCGTGGGTGCCACTGCTCGAAGCACGTGGTGTCGATGTGTCGGCGTTGCGGCCGTCGAACTGTGGCTTCGACGTGGGGCGCGCGGCCGAGGGCGGAATCGCGAGCGGCTGGACCGAGCACTTCCGCAGCCGCTTCGCCGGCCGGCCGATGAAAACGGTGGCGCTGTCGATTCGCCTGCCCGATGGCACTGATTTGGCGCAGGCGGGCGAGTTCGTCGTCACCGAAGGCGGTGTCGAAGGCAGCCTCGTCTACGCGCTTTCGGCCGTTGCCCGCGAGCAGATCACCACGCAGGGCCACGCGCTCCTGCACATCGATCTGCTGCCCGGCCGCAGCGCAGAGTTTGTGCAGGCTGAAGTGCTGCGCCCCCGCGGCTCACGATCGCTCGCCACACACCTGAAGAGCCGGCTCGGCATCGACGGCGTGAAAGCAGCGCTGCTGTACGAGTTGCTGCCGCGCGAGGTGATCGCCGACCCGTTGCGCCTGGCCGCGGCCATCAAGGCCTTGCCCTTGCCGCTGCTCGCCGCGCGCCCGCTCAACGAGGCGATCAGCAGCGCCGGCGGTGTGCGCTTCGAAGCGCTCGACGACGGCCTGATGCTGCGCGCCGTGCCCGGCGTATTCTGCGCCGGCGAGATGCTCGACTGGGAAGCGCCGACCGGCGGCTACCTGTTGACAGCCTGCTTCGCCAGCGGCGTGGCAGCGGGCGAGGGCGCCGCGCGCCACCTCGGCCTGGGCTGAGGGGCAGAGCCGGCGCAGGGCCTGTGGCACACTGCGCCGCTTCGATTTGACGGCCTGCGTGGCCCCGTTCCCTTGGACAAGATTCTTCTGCAGATCGCCGCCGAACTGAAGGTTCGGCCGGCCCAGATTCACGCCGCCGTCGAGTTGCTCGACGGTGGGGCCACGGTGCCCTTCATCGCGCGCTACCGCAAGGAAGCGACCGACAACCTCGACGACATCCAGCTGCGTGAACTCGAAGCGCGCCTGTCGTACATGCGCGAATTGGAAGAGCGGCGCGAGGCGGTGCTGAAGAGCATCGAAGAGCAGGGCAAGCTGACGCCTGCTTTGCGGGCCGCCATCGATGCCGCACCGACCAAGCAGGAACTCGAAGACCTGTACCTGCCCTACAAGCAGAAGCGCCGCACCAAGGCGATGATCGCGCGCGAAGCGGGTATCGAGCCTCTTGCTGACAAGCTCTTCGCCAACCCGTCGCTCGACCCGCTGGCTGAAGCCGCTGCGTTCGTCAACGCCGAAGCCGGTTTCGCTGACGCACTCGCGGTGCTCGACGGGGTGCGCGACATCCTCTCCGAGCGCTGGGCCGAAGACGCCGCGCTGGTGCGCAAGCTGCGCGACTGGTTGTGGGGCGAAGCGCTGTTCCAGAGCAAGCTGATGGCGGGCAAGGACGGCACGCTGCCCGACAACGCCAAGTTCCGCGACTACTTCGACTACGCCGAGCCGATCCGCACGGTGCCTTCGCACCGCGCGCTCGCGGTGTTCCGCGGCCGCACGCTGGAGCTGCTCGACGCGAAACTGGTGACCGACGAAGAGATCGTGCCCGGCAAGCCTGTGCTGGCCGAAGGCCACATCGCCGTGCACCTGAAGTGGAGCCACGCCAAGCGCCCGGCCGACGAGCTGATCCGCAAATGCATCGCCTGGGCCTGGAAGGTCAAGCTCAGCCTGAGCCTGGAGCGCGACCTGTTCAGCCGGCTGCGCGAAGAAGCCGACAAGGTCGCGATCAAGGTCTTCGCCGAGAACCTGCGCGACCTGCTGCTCGCCGCGCCCGCCGGCCCGCGCGTCGTGATGGGGCTGGACCCTGGCATTCGCACCGGCTGCAAGGTGGCGGTGGTCGACGCCACCGGCAAGGTGCTTGCCACGAACACCGTCTACCCGCTCGAGCCGCGCAAGGACTGGGAAGGCTCGTTGCACACGCTCGGTCTGCTGTGCGCTACCCACGGCGTGAACCTGATCGCCATCGGCAACGGCACCGGCAGCCGCGAGACCGACAAGCTTGCCGGCGATCTGATCAAGCGCCTGCTTCAGCTCGCGCCCGAGACGCAGATACAGAAAGTGGTGGTCAGCGAAGCCGGCGCGTCGGTCTATTCGGCGAGCGAATACGCGAGCAAGGAATTGCCCGAACTCGACGTGAGCTTGCGGGGTGCGGTGAGCATCGCACGACGATTGCAAGACCCGCTGGCCGAGCTGGTGAAGATCGACCCGAAGAGCATCGGCGTCGGCCAGTACCAGCACGACGTGAGCCAGAGCGATCTGGCGAAAAGCCTGAACACAGTCATCGAAGACTGCGTGAATTCGGTGGGTGTGGACTTGAACACTGCGTCGGCACCGCTGCTGTCGCGCGTTTCGGGCCTGAGCGCGGCGGTGGCCGGCTCGATCGTGCGCTGGCGCGATGCCAATGGCGCATTCAAGAGCCGCAAGCAGTTGCTCGATGTGAGCGGGCTGGGCGCGAAAACTTTCGAGCAAAGCGCAGGCTTCCTGCGCATTCGGGGTGGTGACGACGTGCTCGACCAGTCGGGCGTGCACCCGGAAACCTACCCGCTGGTCGAGCGCCTGCTTGCCACGCTGAAGAAGCCGGCGGCCGAAGTGATGGGCCGCGCCGACGTGATCCGCAGCCTCAAGCCCGAAGCCTTCGCCGACGAGAAGTTCGGCGCGATCACCGTCAAAGACGTGCTCGCCGAACTCGAGAAGCCCGGCCGCGACCCACGCCCCGATTTCAAGGTGGCGCGCCTCTCAGACGGCATCGAAGACATCAAGGACTTGGCAGCGGGCATGACCCTCGAAGGCACGATCAGCAACGTGGCGCAGTTCGGCGCATTCGTCGACCTGGGCGTGCACCAGGACGGCCTGATCCACGTGAGCCAGCTCGCCAACAAGTTCGTGAACGACGCGCGCGAAGTGGTCAAGACCGGCGACATCGTCAAGGTCAAGGTGCTCGAAGTCGACCTGGCGCGCAAGCGTATCTCGCTCACGATGAAGCTCGATGCCAAGCCGGTGCCGCAGGGCGAACGGGGAGGCAATGCCTATCGCGCGCCGGAACGTGGCGAGCGTGTCGCCGCGGGCCGCGGTGCACCGGCGCAGCAGGCCGGCGGCTCGGCCATGGCCGACGCGTTCGCGCGCCTGCAGACCAAACGTTGAAGCGCTGCGCCGAGCACCTCCGAGTTGCAGCGGGAATCAGCCCACTACACTAAGTTGCGGAACGCACGGAAGTGCCCGGTTCCGCGAATCACGACGGGAGAGAGCGGATGCTTGGAAAACGCTACGACGTTGTCGCCGGTGACAACCTGTGGAACATCGCAAAGGTGCACCTGGGCAGCGGGGCGCAGTGGCCGCGCATCTGGCGCTACAACAACCGGCGCGACGTGGTACGTGCGACTGGCCGCGGCATTCAGAACCCCGATCTGATCTACGTCGGCCAGGTGCTGCTCATTCCCACGCTGCCTGGCACCCCGATCGCCTCGTCCTCGCCCGTGCCGCCGCCGCCAGGGCTCGTCGACGCGCAGCCGCCCTCGGTGGGCGTGCCGCCGCCGGTGCCATCGCCGCAACCTGTTCGCCATCAAGGGCCGCTGTTGCAGCAACTGCCAAACGTGGAGTCGCCCATCTCATTCAAGTACCGACTCGATGATTTCAGGGCCCCGCCGATCGAGACGCCGGCCGCGAGAATCGAATTCAGGATGACGGGCGACGTTGTGATGATGTCGCGCAAGGCCTACCCGGCGCTGTACGTCACGAGCCGCCAGGAGATCGAGGCGCAGGTCACGAGCGAGATGAACCATGCCTTCGGCAAGCTGGTGCAGGACAACCGGTTCATCTTCAATCCGGCCGACGGTACGGTGACGGTCCGCTCGATGCTTGTGAGCCAGAGCAAGACGCCGAACACGATCTCGACGGCCATTGGTGTCGAAGCGTCGTCCGGTGGCCCGTTCCCCAAGCTTCGTGCCGAAATCCGCTTCCCGAAGCTCGAAGGCACGGTCGACCGTTTTGTCTACGTGGCCATGGACGTCAAGTTCGTCATCGAGATCACGCCGAAACTTCAGCCACCGGCGGGCCCTTCACCGCAGCCGCTGCGCTACGCGCCGCCGGTGCGCGTGCCGCAGTACCAGACCGATTGGGGCCGCGTGATCGGCACCGGCCTGGTGGCTACGGCCGCCGTCATCGTGGTGGCCACGATCGTCGAGGACGTCCTGACCGCAGGTGTGGGTGTTGCCGACGACCCCGCGTCGTTCGCCGCGGCGAGTGCGGCGCTGCTGCGGGGCCTGGCCATGATTCGCGGTGCGGCTCTGCCGGCGGCGATGGCGCCGGCCTCGCTGACGCTCGGTGCCGCGGTTCAGATCGCGCATTGAGCCGGCGTGAACAAGCGGGTGTCGCGGCGTGCGCTGCTGGCTGCTGCCGGTGTGCTAGGCCTGGGCGGCGGCGCGCTGCTGCTGTCATCACGCGCGCGCAACCCGCTGCAGCGGGCGCAAGCGATGGGCCTCGCGCAGCGCATTGTCGTGGGCTTCGGCGAGCCCTCGACCTTCTTCGTGCCGCCTTACCGGCCGGTTGACGCGAAGATCGTCGGTGTCGAGACAACGGCGGTGCAGCCGACCGCGCTCGCCTCGGCGCTCGATGGCGTCGAGGGCGCGCTGTCGCGTTACCCGGCCGGATTCGTCGGGTCGGTGATCAAGGCCATCTTCATCGCCGGCAGCATTCGCATCGAAGGCGCTCTGGCCGGTGGCACCTACGGGCCGGCCTGGATTCTGCTGGCGGCACCGGTCGATATCGGTGCCGCATCGATCGAGCTCACGTGCCGCATCGGCGTGCACCACGAGCTCTCGTCCTTTGTGTACCTTCGTGGCGATACCGTGCCGCGCTGGCTGGCAAGCGAGCCCAGTGGGTGGTCGTTCGCCGGGTCGGCGGCACGTCAGCTGGCAGACGACAAGGCAGCGGCGCCGCCCGCGGGAACCGGCTTCCTGAACGCCTATGGCGCCACCTCGCCGGAGAATGATTTCAACGTCTACGCTGAAAAGTTGATGACCGAGATGGGCGCCGTGATGCAACTGGCCGCGAGTGTGCCGCTGGTGGCACGCAAGGTGGCGCTGGTGCGCCACGCCTATCTCGCTATCGACCCGCGCATGGAACATGCATTTACCGAGCTCGGCATGAAGGCATCGCTGCTGCCGCCGATCGCCCCCTGATCGACGTGCCGTCTCCGCGCGCTCTGACGATTCATGCGGGCCCGCGAGCGCTGGCGGCGCTGCGCACGCATGGTTTGCGCCCCCAGCATGTGCGCGCCATGCCCGCCGCGGCGGGCGGGCCCAAGGGGCTGGTGCTGAATGCGCTCGACCAGTACCTGTTCGGCAGCTGGTTGCAGGGTGCGACGGCACCAGTCCATCTGCTCGGAGCCTCGATCGGCGCCTGGCGCATGGCGGCAGCGTGCCTGAACGACCCGGCCGCCGCGCTGGCGCAGATGGCCGACGACTACATCCACCAGGACTACGAACACGCGCCCGGCAAGCCGCCAACACCGCGCCACGTGAGCGAGGTTTTCGGTGCGAACCTGAAGTTGCGCTTTGATGATCGCGTGGGTGAGCTGCTTTCAAACCCGCGCTTTCGGCTGCACGTGTTCACGAGCCGTGGCCGGCACCTGTTGCGCCGCCATGGCCGGGCCTGGTCGTCGATCAGCACGCCGCTGAGCTACTTCGGCGCTTTCGCCACCAACGCGGTCAGCCGACGCGCGATGAGTGGCTGGTGGGAGCGGGTGGTGTTTTCCGACGCGCGCGACGCGCTGCCGTTTCACCTGCACGACTACCGCACGCACATCGCGCCATTGAGTGTTGACAACCTCGCGCCGAGCATCCTCGCGAGTTGCTCGATTCCCTACTGGCTCGATCCGGTGCACAACATTCCAGGTGCGCCGCGTGGCGCTTATTGGGACGGCGGCATCACCGACTACCACCTGCACCTGAACTACGCCTCGATGGCCGACGGTGCGGCCGAGCCGGCGCTGGTGCTGTACCCGCACTTTCAGAGCACCGTCATACCCGGCTGGCTCGACAAGTTCTTCAAACATCGACACCGCGCCACAACGTTTCTCTCAAACCTGATCGTGCTCTCGCCCGACCCGGAATGGGTGAAGACCTTGCCCAACGCCAAGCTGCCAGACCGCAGCGACTTTCGCCATTTTGGCGACGACACGCCGGCACGCGTGGCCGCATGGTCGACGGCGGTGAAAGAAAGCGAGCGGCTGCGCGACGAATTTGCCCTCTGGGTTTCGGGCCGCTTGCACATCGATGTGCAGGCGCTGGTCTGAGGGCCTGAAAGCCGACCCGCCGAAACAGGTAGGCACAGAAACTTTGTCGAACATTGCATCCACCGCCGAAGTGGCGGCGTAAGGCACCGCAGACGCTGAAGCCGGGGTTCGTTTCCCGAAGCGTCAAGAGGAGTCAGCCACGGTGTGAACCGATGGCCGCCACCGTTCCACTTCAAGCCAAGGATGACGACATGAAATCTCAACGAATCGCTTCAACCCGACTGCTGCCGCTGCTGGCGGCCCTCGGCACCGCGTATGGCCTGATCTCGCTGCCGGCGCAAGCTTCGAGCCACCGCGAAGCGCCTTCGATCACGACCACGCCCAAGGTCGACGCTGCCGACTTCTACATGTTCAACAGCTACGAGCCCGGCCGCACCGGATTCGTGACCCTGATCGCCGACTACCTGCCGCTGCAGGACGCCTACGGCGGCCCGAACTACTTCAAGCTCGACCCGAACGCGTTGTACGAGATCCACATCGACAACAACGGCGACGCGAAGGAAGACATCACCTTCCAGTTCAAGTTCAAGAACACGCTGAAGGCCAAGACGCTGCCGATCGGCGGCGTGAACGTGGCGATCCCGTTGACGCAGTTCGGTGGTGTGACCGACCCGGCCGCGGCCGCGCTGAACGTCAACGAAACCTTCACGGTCGATGTGATGCGTGGTGACCGCCGCACCGGCACGAAGGGTTCGGTGACCAACGCCACCGGTGGCAGCGCCACCTTCGACAAGCCTTCCGACAACATCGGCACGAAGACGATTCCCGACTACGCTGCTTACGCAGCGAAGCACATCTACACCGTCAACATCCCGGGCTGCACCACGCCGGCCAAGCTGTTCGTCGGCCAGCGCAAGGACCCGTTCGCCGTGAACCTGGGCGCGATCTTCGACCTGGTGAACGTGCCGAGCGCGGCCTTCATTCTCGACCCGGCCAACAAGGACGCCGCAGTCGACAAGCTCAACGACAAGAACGTCACCAGCCTGGCGATCGAAGTGCCCACCGCCTGCCTGGTGGCGAGCGAGGGGGCGGACACCGTGATCGGTGGCTGGACCACCGCCAGCCTGCGCCAGGGCAGCCTGCTCAGCGCCGCGCCGAAGACCGGCTACCAGACCGCTTCGATCAGCGGCGGTGCGTGGACGCAGGTGTCGCGCCTGGGCATGCCGCTCGTCAACGAAGTGGTGATCGGCCTCGGCGACAAGGACAAGTTCAACGCCTCCAAGCCAAAAGACGACGGGCAGTTCGCCACCTACGTGACCAACCCGACGCTGCCTGCGCTCGTCGAGATCGCACTGGCTTCTCCTGGCATCGCGCCGACGAACTTCCCGCGCACCGACCTCGTCACGACCTTCCTGACCGGCATCAAGGGCGTGAACCAGCCGGCGAACGTGGTGGGCTCGGAGATGCTGCGCCTGAACACGGCGATCCCGCCGACAGCGTATGCGAACCAGAACCGCCTGGGCTTGCTGGGTGGTTTGCTCGGCCCTGCGCCGCAAGACCTGGCCGGGTACCCGAACGGTCGCCGCCCGAACGACGACGTGGTCGACATCTCGCTGATCGCCGTGATGGGCGGTCTGTGCGTGGCGAACGGCGATGCCGACACCTACAAGTTCGGCGCGGCCTGCAAGCCGTCCGCCGTGCCGCTCGGCACCGCCGTGTTCGGCCTGCACGATGCGGTCGACCAGGCCGGCCCGAAGGTTCGTGCCGCCGGCCCGCTGCTGACCGCATTCCCGTACGTCGGCACGCCACTGCCCGGTGCGCTGTAAGCATCACCCCAGGAGCAAAAGCATGAAAAAAGCATTGATTCTTGCGATCTGCGCAGCGGCCGTGCTGGCGGCGTGCGGCGGGGGCGACGACAACGAAACCCCCGCGGCAACGAGCCAGGTGCCGGCGTCGGCGAGCGCGTCTTCCATGGGGTTCATCGACTATCTCAAGCTGTTGGTGGCCGCCAGCGCCGACACGCTTGAGCCGGTCGATGTGAGCGCGGTGACCCCGCCGGCCGACGACACGGGCAGCCCCGCCGTCGTCGACTGATGAGTGCGCCACGCCGCCGCGCCACGAGCGTGATGGCGTGGTCTTGTCGTCCATGGTGAAATTCAGGCGTCAAGCGCAATGCTTGGCGCCTGTTCTCTTGATGAAACAACAACTCCAAAAATTCTGCTCGATCTCGATGCTGCTTGCCTTGTTCGGCGCCGCAGTGACTTCGCTGCACGCTGCACCGATCGTGCCGACACGAGACGATGAAGTGATCGAGGTCTTGCCCGCGCTGCGCGGCAGCCGCGCCGAGGAGCGCCGCCTGCGCAAGCAGCTCGCACAGGCGCCGCGTGATCCCGCCCTCGCCCTGACGGTGGCGAAGCGTTATCTTGACCAGGCCCACGAACTCGGCGACCCGCGCTTTGCCGGCATGGCCATGTCGGCCATCGAAGCCTGGACCGACGAAGCGACCATGCCCGAGGGCGTATTGATGATGCGCGCCAACCTGCAGCAGTACCTGCACGAGTTCGACGCCTCGGCGCGCAGCCTGCAGGCGCTGCTGGCGCGGCCATCGCCACAGGCACGGCCGCAGGCTTGGCTGACGCTTGCGACCGTGCGGCGCGTGCAGGGGCGGTACGCTGATTCCGACGCGGCTTGCAAGCAGGTGGCGCAGGCTGGCGCGGCGCTGCATGCGAATGCGTGCCTGGCAGAGAACGCCGCCTTGCGCGGCGATGTGGAACGTGCGCGAACCACCTTCACCGGCTTGCTCGCGACGCCGTCGTTGCCCACTGCGACGCAGGCCTGGCTGACGACAAGCCTGGCCGAACTGGAACAGCGCGCAGGTCGGGCCAGCGCGGCCGATCTGGCGTTCCGCGCGGCGTTGAAGCTCGACGCCGACTCGTATGCAATGCTGGCCTACGCTGACTTCCTGATCGAACAAAAACGACCGTCCGAAGCGCTGGTCTTGCTGAAAAGCCAGCCACGAAGCGACGCTGTCGTGCTGCGCCTGGCGATCGCCGGCACGCAGGCAAAGTCTGCATCGGCAGCAGCCGACGTGGCCGAGATGCGCGAGCGCATCTCGCTCGCCAACGAACGCCCCGACGCGAAGGTGTTCCACGGTCGCGAGCAAGCGATGTTCGCGTTGTTCGTCGATCACGAGCCGGCACGCGCGCTCGAGCTCGCGCGCGGCAACGTGGCGCAGCAGCGCGAACCGCTCGATCTGCTGGTGCTGACACAGGCCGCACGCGCCACTGGCCAGGCCTCGGCACTGAAAGAAGCCGGGCGGCTGGCGCAGGAAGTGGGGTTGCAGGATGCGCGTGTTCAGGCATTGCTTTGACGCGCTGAAGCGCTTGCCCGTGCTGCACGCGCTGTGGCTGTGCGTTGCGCTGTTCGGCGTGGCCGCGCCGGCCCAGGCGCACAAGTCCAGCGACTCGTACCTGCAGCTCGACGCCGGGAAAACCGGAACGACCCTGCGTTGGGACATCGCGCTGCGCGACCTCGACGCAGCGCTCGACCTCGACACCGACGAAGACGGCAAGCTGACCTGGTCCGAGGTGAAGGCGGCGTGGCCGCGGGTGCAGGACTACGCCCTGGCGCGCTTGCAGATCGAAGGCTGCACCTTGCGCGTGACCGACCGTGCGCTCGAGCGCCGCAACGACGGCGCTTACGCGGTGATGTTCATGGCCTCGAACTGCGTGCTGGCGGCTGCGCCGTTGATCCACTACAGCCTGTTCCGCGAGGTCGACCCGACCCACCGCGGCATCGCGCGGGTGCAGCGCGCCGGCGAGCCGCTGGTGCTCTCGATGCTGGAGCCGACGCTGGTGAAGCCCGCCGCTGCCGCTGCCACGCCAGCGGCGACAGGCAACGCGCCCGAACACGCTGCGAGCGATCCGCGTTGGGAGTTCTTGCGCGAAGGCATCCGCCACATCCTGACCGGCTACGACCATGTGCTGTTCCTGCTGTGCCTGCTGCTGCCGTCGGTGATGCGGCGCACGCCGGAGGGCTGGCGGCCGGTCGAACGCCTGTCGCAGGCGGTGCTGCCGGTGGTGGGCATCGTCTCTGCATTCACCGTGGCGCACTCGATCACGCTGGGGCTCGCAGCGATGAAGGTCGTGTCGTTGTCGCCCGGGTTCATCGAGCCGGCGATCGCGGTCACGATCATCCTCGCCGCGCTCGACAACGTCTGGCCGATCTTTCCGGTGCGGCGCGTGGTGGTGACCTTCTTCTTCGGCCTGATCCACGGCTTCGGTTTTGCCGGCGTGCTGTCGGAACTGAATCTGCCGACCTCGGCGTTCGCCTGGGCGCTGCTGCAGTTCAACCTCGGGCTCGAGCTCGGGCAGCTGCTGATCGTCGTGTGCGTGACCGCGCTGCTGTATTTGCTGAGGCAGCGGCCGCACTACCGCGCGTGGGTGATCCGCGGCGGTTCTTTCGCGGCGATTCTTGTCGGGGTGCTGTGGCTGATCGAGCGCACGGCCAATGTGTCGCTGATGCCGATCTGACGGGGCGCGGCTAGAATCGGGTTTTCAACGACAAGGGCGAGAAAGGCATGATGGTTATGACACCGCGAACTACCACCTTCTTCCAGAAGGTCTAGTCGACCGCGCGTCTCGACCTTTCATTCCATTCCCTTTTCGTTCAAGGCGCGGCTCAGTCCGCGCTTTTTGCATTCTTGGAGCCTTCCGATGATCTCGATTCAATTGCCCGACGGTTCGAAACGTGAATTCCCCGGCCCGGTGACGGTGGCCGAAGTGGCCGCGTCGATCGGCACCGGGCTGGCCAAGGCGGCGCTGGCAGGGCGAGTGGGGCAGGGCGCAAGCGCTCGTGTCGTCGACACGAGCTACCGGATCGAAGGCGACGAGTCGCTGGCGATCGTTACCGACAAGGACGCCGCGGGCCTCGACGTGATCCGCCACTCGACGGCGCACCTGCTGGCCTATGCAGTGAAGGAATTGTTCCCCGACGCGCAGGTCACGATCGGCCCGGTGATCGAGAACGGCTTCTTCTACGATTTTTCGTACAAACGCCCGTTCACGCCCGAAGACCTGGTGGCCATCGAAGCGAAGATGACCGAACTGGCCAAGAAGGACGAGAAGGTCGAGCGCCGCGTGTTGCCGCGCGACGAGGCCGTGGCGCATTTCAAGAGCATCGGCGAGAACTACAAGGCCGAGATCATTGCGAGCATTCCGTCGGGTGAAGACGTGTCGCTCTACCGCGAAGGGGCTTTCGAAGACCTGTGCCGCGGCCCGCACGTGCCGAGCACGGGCAAGCTCAAGCACTTCAAGCTGATGAAAGTGGCCGGCGCGTATTGGCGCGGCGATCACCGCAACGAGATGCTCACGCGCATCTACGGCACGGCCTGGGCCACGAAAGACGAACTTCAGCAGTACCTGCACATGCTCGAAGAAGCCGAGAAGCGCGACCACCGCAAGCTCGGCCGCGAGCTCGACCTGTTCCACCTCGACGAACACGCGCCGGGCCTCGTCTTCTGGCACCCGAAGGGCTGGGCGCTGTGGCAGCAGGTCGAGCAGTACATGCGCGCGGTCTACCGCGACAACGGCTACCAGGAAGTCAAGGGCCCGCAGTTGCTTGACAAGGGGCTGTGGGAGAAGACGGGCCACTGGGACAAGTACCGCGAAAACATGTTCGTGACCGAATCGGAAAAGCGTGACTACGCGCTCAAGCCGATGAACTGCCCCGGCCACATCCTGATCTACAAACAAGGCATCAAGAGCTACCGCGACCTGCCGTTGCGCTACGGCGAGTTCGGTCAGTGCCACCGCAACGAGCCGACCGGCGGGCTGCACGGCATCATGCGGGTGCGTGGCTTCACGCAGGACGATGGCCACATCTTCTGCCTGGAAGACCAGATCCTCGACGAGTGTGTGGCCTACACCGCGCTGCTGCAGAAGGTCTACGCCGACTTTGGCTTTGCCAACATCATCTACAAGGTGGCCACGCGGCCAGCCGCGCGCATCGGCTCCGACGAAGTCTGGGACAAGGCCGAGTTCGCGCTGATGGAGAGTCTGCGCCGCTCGAACTGCGATTTCGAGGTAGCGCCGGGTGATGGCGCGTTCTACGGCCCGAAGATCGAATACACGCTGAAAGACGCGCTCGGCAGGCAGTGGCAGTGCGGCACGATGCAGGTCGACTTCTCGATGCCCGAGCGCCTGGGCGCCGAGTACGTGGCCGAAACCGGCGAGCGCCACGCCCCGGTGATGCTGCACCGCGCGATCGTCGGCAGCCTGGAGCGTTTCATCGGCATCCTGATCGAACAGCATGCCGGCGCGTTGCCGGCCTGGCTGGCGCCGCAGCAGGTCAGCGTGCTCCCGATCACCGACGGGCAGGCCGATTACGCCCGGGAAGTCGCCAAAACGCTGCAAAAACAAGGACTTAGGGTGGCGTCTGATTTGCGCAACGAGAAG